>CALFEW010000200.1 GCA_937958365.1 uncultured Chloroflexota bacterium
GTGGTGACCAACGGAATACGGAATACGGAATACGGAATACGGATTACGGGTTACGGTACTCGTCTTTAGTTATCAAATCCACGATTTTCCAGCTACAGTTCGGCTAAAATCTCGTCAATGAACTCTTGCCAGATGGGGTTGGGCTGCCAGATGGCGTCTAGCACCTGCCGGGCGACCGCTTCGGGTTGGCCCTGTTTGCGCTGGTAAAGGTAAAGAAAAACCGACACGCGCATATTGGCGATGCAGTGAACGAAGATTTTGCGGCCGGCGTGGGCCTGCATGGCCTGGCAAAATCGGTCAAAGTCGTGAGGATGGGGGGCGTTCCAGGCAACGGGGATGTGGATGTAATCGAGACCTTGTTGGGCGACTTCGGCCCTTTCATTGATCAGGGCCTGAGTCGAATCGGTTGTCGCCAGGTTGATGACGACTTGATAGCCGGCTTGTTTGACGGCCGTGAATTCTTCGGCTAAGGGCTGCCCGGCGCAACCTATGTGATCGTTTAGCGCATAGAAGTTGTAAATGCGGGTCAGGTCACGGTTCACTCTAGAGGTCGTCACGTGTTGTTATTCCCTTTCGACGAGACCGGCCGCATGCTGTTTGATAGCTTTGACCATCTCGTTCAGACCGGTTTTGCGGGTGGGGCTAAGGTGATTTTCCAGGTTAAGCTGCTCGAAGAAACCGGGGATGTCCAGGTCCAGGATAGCGTGGGGGAAACGGCCGTTTACCAGACTGATCACAATCGCCACCAATCCCTTCACGATGGCGGAATCGCTGTCACCGGCAAACGTCAACACCGGCGGTGCGCCAACCGGCGTCATCTTAATCCACACGCCACTCTGGCAGCCTTCAATCCGCGTCTCTTCTGTTTTGTCGGCCGCCGCCATTGGTGGCAGCCCGCGGCCCAGGTCCACAAGATAACCATAGCGATCATCCCAGGTTTCCAGCCAGCTAAAATCTTCCAATATTGCTTCAGGAGTCATCATAAGAAGTTGGTGTTGGTAGCAGGTAGTTGGGCGTCTTCACTGTCTACTCCCAACTGTCAACTGTCCACTAACGAATCATTTCCCAGGCCATGTGCTGCAATTCGGGGGCGATGAGTTTTTCCCAGGCCAGTTGCACGGCGTTGGGTGAGCCAGGGGTGGAAAAGATGAGGGTACTGTGGTAAACGCCGGCGGTGGCCCGCGAAAGCATGGCCGCAGCGCCTACTTCTGCCCAACTTAACATACGGAACAACTCGCCAAAGCCGGGCATGCGTTTTTCCAGCTTTTGGTCGAGAACGTCAAACGTGGTGTCGCGGGGGGCGATGCCCGTGCCGCCGTTGAAAAGGATGACGCGGGCTGGGCCGTTGGCAAGTTGGTCGAGAACGGCCGTTACCTGCGCCGGTTCATCTTTTATCAGCCGGTAATCTACGACAAGGTGTCCGGCGGCCTCAATCTGGCCGCGCAGGTAGTGGGCGTTCACGTCTGTCTCCGGTGTGCGGCTGTCGCTAACGGTAACGATAGCTACCGGAACCGGACCACCGGCAGACGCCTGGGCTTTGTGAACGGCCGTGCTGGCTGATTTTATTTCGTCGGGTGCATCAGTTTCAATCATCCTCACCATTTTAGCAGCATTCTCGCCAACCCGCTAAACGCTGGCAATGGCCCAACGGCCGTAAGGCGCCTTTACCCAAAACCACGTAAGATAATTCGTAACTTGCAACATATACCATGCCGGCGTAGGCATAACGAAAGGGGATGCCCAAACAACGACCTGTGTCATGCCTCTCTCCCATATTTTCTGACTGGCAGTTTGCGTTATGCTTAAACTTGAAAACCATTCAGGAATGTCTGGCAAAGGAGTAAATAGTTAGATGAAAGTAGGTATTTTGGCCGGTGGCAAGGGGACCCGTCTCTCAGAAGAAACCACAATTAAACCCAAACCCATGGTTGAGATTGGCAACAATCCCATCATCTGGCACATCATG
>CALFEW010000201.1 GCA_937958365.1 uncultured Chloroflexota bacterium
ATAAACGGCGCGGCGGCATACAAACGAACCACATCTTGCGTGGAGGCGGCCAGTTTGATGGCCGGCGCGTAGTTCAACACTCCGGCGATTTCCGGGTAACGGCTGGCCAGATAGAGGGCAATCACGGCCCCGGTGGATTCGCCGCCGACGAAGACATGGTCGCACAGGGTGAGCAGGTGGTGGTAGCTGGCAACGGCCGTTTCCACCCAATCAGCCCATTTGACGCGGTTGAGGTCTTCGGGTTTTGTGCCGTGGCCAGGCAGCAGCGGCCCGGCGACGGTGTAACCCCGTTCGTGCAGGTAGTGGGCTAACGGCCGTACTTCGGCCGTCGTCGCCGTCAGGCCATGCAGCAGCAGCACGCCTATGGGGCCACCCTGCCAGAAAAAGGAACCACCGGCCAGGTGGGGGTTGTGTAAGGCATCGTTGGTCATTATCACCTCCAGAATTATAATTGATTGTATCATTGAGATGGTTAATCCAAAGAATCAGGTCGAAGGGGCTTATGGAAGAGAATCGCCATCACGCTTTATTTCAACGTTTTCCGCTGACGGGTCAGGTCGCCATTTCGACCGGCTCTGTGCCAACGCCGTATCACGTGTATGATGGGCATGGTTTGTTGATTGGCGGCACGGTAGACCTGAAGGCCGCCCAAAACCTGCTGCAAAACGAAACGGTAACGGCCGTACAAACCCGATCCGGCCGGGCGCTTATGCTCATCTGGGTCTGCGATTTCACCGATGCCAGCCTGGGCGTGCACCACGAACTGCAATTCTCGCTCCTGGTCACCCGTCGCCCGCAGCCACCCCTCCCAGACCATCCACTCGCCCTGCTCCAGGCCATGATTGATAATCCAACGACAGGACTGCTATGTCATGGGTTGTGGAATAATTCGGCTGTGGTGGTGGCTTACAATCGTGAACTGCTGGGGTTGCCCGCTTGCCTGTCGGCGGGTGAGATTGTGCGGGAAAACGGCCGTAAATCCTTCACCTTCTGCGACGATACCGGTCAACTTATCTTACACGGACAGGTCGGCGAAGCCGCCAGCACACCAGCCGGCGCCGGCTGGCAGATGATGCGCCTGTTCGGTTTACGACGAACCTTCCGTCTCCTGCGCGAACCTTATCTGGCCTCTGCCGTCATCAACCCTATCAGCCAGGCCATCCCGTGCAATGCTCAGTCGCCCGCTTACATCGCCGCCAACACGCCTGTGGTGCAATTCTTCCAACCGCAAACCGACACCCTGACGATTGTGCGTGAGCCATACGGCCGTCTCAACTTCCAGCCCCAATTTCTGGAACACTTTGCCCCTTTCCGCTTTGTTTACCTGATGCCATCTGCGGATTAATGCCTGGCGTCCGTGGCGTTTAGGCCCGGAAGATTGGCCGCGTCAGGCAGGTTGCGCCGCCTTCGGCCTTCAGCGAAATTTCATCGCCGATATAGGTCAGCACAGAGCAGCCGGCCGCCTCCAGCCGCCGCTGCGTGATGGGGTTGCCCGCCAGCATCAGGCACAGGCCGGGTTTGATCGCCAGCACGTTTGGCCCCATCGTCAAAAATTCCGCGTCCGGCACTTCCACAAAACGATACCCGCGCGCTTGCAGCATCTGCCAGAAAGGCACCGGCATGAGCGGCGGATACACCACCGCCAGATCATTATCCACGATGCTGATAAACGACATGAGGTGCAGGCACGCTTCTGGCCCCTGATAGTAGGGAAGCTGCACCGGGATCACATCTACATCGGGCAGGGCTTCCTGAAGCTGGCGCAGCCCTGCGGCGTTGGTGCGGAAACCCTGCCCCACAGCCAGGGTGCGCTCGTCTACCCAGAGCAAATCGCCGCCTTCGGCCAGGGCGTTGCCGTGCAGCCGGTAATGGATGGGCACGCCCAGGCGCGCCAACTGCTGCGCCATCGCCTCTTCCTCGCCGCGCCGCAGCGCCTTGCCCATGCGCAAGATGATCGCGCCCCGGTTACAAACAAGGGCCGGGTCGTGGACGAAGATGGCGTCGGCGTGGTCGGGCAAAGGGACGGCGTGGTAGACGACTTCGCAGCCATTGTCGGCAAGCAGGCGGACGAAGGCGTCGTGTTCTTGTTGGGCGGTGGGCAGAAACGGCCGTGCCGTATAATGCCACGTCTCCGGGTCGGCGTTGCCAAAGGCGGCGTCCGGGCGGCGCACCAATACGGTTTGGAGGGAGGCGACCATGCTCTGGCTGCCGTAAGGTTTGCTCATAAGGTTGCTCCGTGTCTATTTTGCCGCAAGATTGGACCAATCTTTGAGATTGGTCCAATCTAAATCTTACAGACGGCCGTTCATGCTCCCCGCATACCCCGTCAATTCCACGTATCCCCTGGCCGTCACCGGCGCGCCCGCCAGCGTACCGCTAAATTCCACCGCCCCTTCCCAGTAGACGGTGGAGACGTTCAGTTCTTGATTGGGCAGCAACGGCCGTCCTTCCAATTCCAGCGCCAGTTTCGGGATAGAGATACGCCAGCCGGCCGGATATTCCCCGCCGCTGGTCGGACTGATCCAGGTATCCAACACTTCAATGTCAAAATCGGCCAGCGCCAAATGGGTGATGGTTCCATCCGGGGCGATGTAGCTGCCGCTGGAGAATGGCTCCAGGCTGCCATCGGCGTTGCGAATCTGGAACAACATCAGCCCGCCGCCATTGTCCAATTGCAGCGAGAACCAATCCCAGCCCACCGCGTCGGCGCTGAGGGCGCTGGTGGAGTATTCGTGGTCTTTCCAGCTTAAGCCGGTCACGTCGAACAGTTCTTCGCCGATGCGGATTGTACCGGCCGTTTCCTGGCGGATGATGGAGTAATAATAGGAGGCGTTGCCCGGCTCTTCGCCTTTGGGGCTGAGGCCGCCGTCGCCATGCAGCACTGGCGGCATGGTTTGCGTCAAGGTCAGGTCCAGGGCCACGTCGCCACCATCAGCCTGCAAATGC
>CALFEW010000202.1 GCA_937958365.1 uncultured Chloroflexota bacterium
CGCGGCTACAGGCTCGAATTTGTAAAGATGACTTCTCGGCGGATGAACCATGCCGAAAATCGCGTCATTGCGAGGCCATCAGCCTGATTCTATAATCCCCAGGAATTACCACACGGCCGTTCGCCTTTAGGTCATAGCCTATGGGTCATCGTCAGATGAATCGCCGGCCCACAATCATCGGAACAAACAGGAAGGATTTCATGAGACGCTTCGCCCATCGTTTTGCTCGTCGTCTGAAGGCGATTGTCACCAATCGTTGGGTCTGGTTGGCTGCGGCCATCCTCCTGATCGGTTGGTTCACCGTCCGCCAGCTCACCCCCCAGGTAACGGCCGTACCCACCCTCCCTGCCGACAGCCAAACCCTGGTAATTGACGGCCTGCGCTTAGGCCGCTCCGGGCAGGTGGTCTGGCGCGATGTCGCCGGGCAAACCCAGGAACTCACCACCACGCAGTGGCAGCCGACGCAAATAGTCGCCCAATTGCCGCCGCAGCCGGAGGGTGGCGCAGTGCAGGTGCGGCGGGCGTTGTTTGCCACCGACTTTACGCCGGTCGTTTTGCAGGTCGCCGATTTGCCTTCTCAGCCGTATGACTACGCGAATCCGGTTGCGCCGGAAGCGCCCTGGCCTACGTTTCGTCGTGATGTTGCCAACAACGGCCGTTCCCCCCTCCCCGCTGTCTACCACGACGACCAGCCCTGGTCTTTCCAGACCGAAAAAGGCATCTTCTCCACGCCGGTCATTGACGAAAACGGCGTCATCTACGTGGGGTCAGCCGACCACAACTTTTACGCCCTGAATCCTGACGGCCGTGAAAAATGGCGCTTCACCACCGGCGAAATCATAGACTCAGCCGCCGCCATTCCCCGCCCTGGCCTGTTGAGCGCCGAGCCGGGCATTCTCGTTCCGGCTGGCGATGGTCATGTCTATTACTTGAATCGGGACGACGGCCGTCTCATCTGGGCGTTCACCGCGCCGGACAAAGCCTTCAACTCCTGGTTTGAGGGCAACGTGCAAATCGGCTATGATGGCACGATTTACGCCGGCAACACCAATTTCAACTACTACGCTATCAGCCCGGCCGGTGCGCTAAAATGGACCTTCCCCACCGCCGCCAACGCCTGGTCGGCGGCCGCCATAGGAGCCGATGGCACGTTGTATTGGGGGTCCAACGACACCTTTGCCTATGCCGTTGACCCCCATGGGCAGCAAAAGTGGGCCAAACGCACGCTGGGCTTCATCGCCGCCAGCGCGGCTATCGGCAGCGACGGCACGGTTTATATTGGCTCCTTCGACAGCAATTTGTACGCCCTGGACCCCATCACCGGCGCAACGAAGTGGCGCTTCCGCACCGGCGACCACATTTATAGCTCGGCCGCCTTGTCGGTGGATGACCAGGGGCGCACGACGGCCGTTTACGTCGGTTCGGCCGATGGCAGTTTGTATGCACTGGACCCGGCGGGCAATCTGCTCTGGTCGTACGATACCGGCGACGTGATTCGCTCGTCGCCGGTGGTGGGGCGCGCGCCGTCCGGCGCGGGGGAGATTGTGTATTTTGGGGCGGGTAACGGCCGTTTCTATGCCCTCAACGCCGCCGACGGAACCCGCCGCTGGTCGTTTGATACCACGTCGGCCGAACCGGAACTGCGTGACCGCAACGACCTCAACGCTTCACCCGCCCTGGGGGAAACCGGCGTCTACTTCGCCGGTGAACACGGGCAGGTCTGGTACGTGCCCTACGATTACTGCTTACATGCGCCCACCGACTCCCGCTGCCAGACCGACCCCGGCAGCGATTTGCCCGCCGACGTGACCGGTCTGTTTTACGTTTCGCCCGGCGGCAACACCCAATCCACCTTCCCCAACGAGCTGCCCCCGGCGACGATGATCACCTTGCGCCTGGTGGTGCGTGAAGGGGACCAGACGGTAGACGCCTGGGTGTGTAACAATCCACTCTACTGCCCCGCCGACGCCCTGACCATCACGCTCAGCCCAGATGCGCCCTTTAGCTGGGAAAAATCGGCCGACGGCCGTTACCTCTACATCCGGCCCGAAGGCTTCCTGGAACCGGCGACGCCCTACACCCTCACTGTCAGCGGCGATTATTACACGGGCGGTCTGGCGTTGGGCAATTTGCAGCTTGGCGGGCGCAAAAGCGGCGCTTTCACCGATACCTTCACCTTCCAAACGGCCGATGCCGGCGGTGATTTGCCCCTTTCTATCGGCCCGGAACAGGCTGAAGCGTTGGAGTGGACGCGCCTGGCCGTGCCTATCCCGCCGATGATGCCCAGCCTCAACCAGATCGGCTTTGATTACATGGACTGGATCATGACGCCGGTGGTCATGACGCCGCCGGACGCAGAGGGACAGGGGCGATTGGTGCTGTGGGTGACGGGCGGCAAGCATGACGACAACGGCCAATTGGTCGCCGACCCGGAGTCGGACTTTTTGCTGCCTTTCAGCGGCCGTTACCAGGGGCAAGACGTTATTTTGCAAAATGAAAGCGTCGTCATGGAGGTGACGGGCATCCCCATCCCGTTTAACCTGCTGGAGATGCGCGGTCGGTTAGGCGACGACCTGGCGATGGACGGGGCCACGCTCTACGCCGACACTGACGCATTGTCTATTCCGACGTTTGGCCCGTATCTGGTGATTGGCGGGTTGGCCAACGACGTGTACAAAAAGCTGCTGGTATCGGGCACGTTCATCACCCGGCCTTACCCGGCAGATGATCCGGCGAACAAACGGCCGTCTGGCGTCAGCGTTACGGCCGTTGACTTCACGCCGCCCGATGACAAGACCGCCGGACAGGTAGTGGCCACGCTTCAGCTTCCCCCCGGCTTTGACCCAACGTCCCATCGCCTGGCGATTTTGCTGCTGGATGGCGCGGCGACAGAGGCGGTGTACTTGAATTATGTGGAATTGTTGGCAACGGCCGTTACCGGCAACACCGCCACCATTACCCTCACCATCCCGGCCGGAACCACCCTACCCGATACCCTACAGGGGGCAGTCATCTTTGACGCCTACCCTCTGACGATAGAACCGCTTAACCCTTAAACTGGAGACTGGTTCAATCTCCAGTCTCCGACTTCAATCTTTCGCAGGTTGTTCTGTTCTCGTTCCTTAGTATGCGGACAGGGCTGACCATTGGGCCGGAACATTTCCCCAGGTGATGTCGGTGGCTCCCAGAAAAGAGGCGAAGGTCTGGCAAGAATCGTAGATCGCGGCCGTCACCGCAGCAGTTTCCGGCGCGTCGGCTTCTTTATACACGTTGTGAATATGCCAGGTGTTCGTGTTACGGTCCATCTTGGAATCAATGCGTCCAACGAGCTGGTCACCGTGCAAAATAGGCAGCACATAATAGCCAAACTGACGCTTCTTGGGTGGCACATAAATTTCAATGCGGTAAAAGAAATCCCACAATTGTTCGGTACGATCACGATCACAAATGAGGTTGTCAAAAGGGGACAGCAACGTTGTACGGGGCTGCCACTCACCGGCTTGAATGCTGTCTAGTAGAGGAGTGTCTGCCTGATGCAGATACCACTCGCCTTTGAGCGGCTCGCCTTCATGCAAGATTTGCACCTTTTCCAGCACGCCTTCCGTAACAAGCTGCTTCAAATTTTTAGCCAGGTTGGGGTAGAC
>CALFEW010000203.1 GCA_937958365.1 uncultured Chloroflexota bacterium
CAACCGGAAATCCGAAATCGTTTGTGGTATTATCAACGCCAGCCCTCGGCCTGTTTCGAGCAGGACTTGGGTTAGACAAAGGGCAAGTGTTCGCTCACTTGTCCTTTGTTGCGTCTAAAGCTATTCGGTTTCAAGCATTATACATCTCAAAAGATGTATAGGTCAATCTTTTGACAAATCCTTACGAAAGGCTCCCCGTTTCTGGCGGCTTCCAATATATGCTTCAACATCATTTGGGGTTGTAAGCCAAACACCGCCGATTTTCTTTGCTTGCAACCGCCCTCTATGAGCCAGTTGCTTAAGATACGAGTGACTCAACCCATACAACTCAGCAGCTTCGGGCAGAGAAATCAGGCGGGTTTTGTCTTCGGTGTCGTTCACGATTCACAGTCCGCAATTCACAATTGATTATCATTCAGATAGGGCAGATTTGACCTCGGCCAGGCTTAATCGTTGAGAAGCGCTTTTTTTGACAGTTTGCATGTGCAGGTAATCCAGATAATCGGCCAACTTCTCCTCATCCCCCAGAAGCTCTTTTACTTCCAGATAATCATCAAACGGAATGACCGCAAACTTTGCCTGATCATTCTCTTTAATCACCTGTACTTGATCCAACATGGTTTCATCTCCGATAAGCCCGGCCACGGGGCAGAACGTCAATTACATCAATAATCCGAATCTCGTCATCCCGTTCAAACAATATTCGATAATTACCCACTCGCAAACGATAGGCGACATCGAAATTCACCAGGCGCTTCACGTTTGCCATCATCAATGGATCGGCCGCAAGTTGCTCAATGCGCACTAAAATCAGGCGCTGGTCATTTCCAGGACAGCGCTTCAAGTTTTTGAGGGCCGTCTCAGTAAATTGTACAGCATAGGGTCTTGCTGTCATGTAGACTACCTTGTGTCAGGTTCACGCTTGTTGAGCGCAGCCGCCAGACTCTAAATCTCATCCGTCTATCCTTCTGCTGGATACGGGCGGACAGCGCCACAAGATGTAACGGTATCAATTCTCTTCCATTATAGTGGAAAAGGGTGGGGGAGGGGAAACGGCCGTTTGCCTCACAACTCGACCGCTTCTGGTAGGGAAATCAGACCAGCTTTATCATCGGTGTTCATCAAATTGGCTATCAAGGGCGGTGAAAGCCGTTAGTTCTGGGTCGGACTCGTAATCGCTCAATAAGGCTTGTGCAGCGACGGCCAGATGGTGGGTTTGTTGTGTTTCGGCGGACGCCAGCTTGGCCTCCAAAAACTCCACAAAGTTCAGCACTTCCTGTTTTTGGGAATAGGGTAATCGGCGCAATCTGGTTAAAACGGCTGTTTCTATCATCATCTCCATCGTTCTTACGCCACTTTTAGAACCATCTACGCTTCAATCTTGCTTCCATTATAGTGGAAAAGGGCAGGGGAGGGGAAACGGCCGTTTTCCCTTATCACCCAACCCTCGCCGCCCCGCCGATCCGCAAAAATGTCGCTTCAAACGCCTTGCACGCCCGCTGTTGTTGCAGCCGATTGGCAAAGTCGAAGGTCTCGTTCATATCGTAATACTGGAATATCTCCAGACCGCGGTCCAATGAGATTTTCCAACCGTGGTCAGTCACAATGTGTCGGGCATGAAGCTTGCCGATGGGATCAAAGGCCATGGTAAACTGGATACCGACCGTTATACATGCCTGCTTAATTCGCTGAAAAGATTCCACCTGGCTCTCGCTGAACTCATCCTGAATGGTGATCAGATGAACCTCCACCTCGTCACCTTCGCCTTTGTGGCGCACAATCGTTTCTAACAGCTCCATGAAGTTGCGAATCTGGTGCTTTTTCCGTAAATAGGGGTCGGTCACCTCGATGCGCTTCGCGCCTTTCAGATACGAGCCGAACAACGCATCATATGTCACCCCGCGTTGATTTTCCTTGAAGACAAGGTGCTGTTCTTTCAGTTCGACGGCATTGTCGGCCTGGGTTTCGGGTAGATCGCCGGTTGGCGTTCCAGCAGTGGCATCGGCGTTAGCGCCCCGATTGTAGTGCTGCGGGTAGAGTTCTTCTTCCAACGTCTGGACCGTGATGGTCTGACCCTCGTTGGTACGGTAGCCGAACTGCACGGCCGTATACGTGTTGTCAATCCGCAGGAGTTGGTCTTTCACCCGCTTGCGCCCTTCAATGGCAAAGCGCAGCAGCATCTCAATCTCTTGCGAGCTTGCCTGCCCGTGTGGAAACAAAATCTTCATCAAGCCCGAAAAAGTCTTCTGCACGGCCGTTCTGTCACGAGTAGAAATATCTTCTAACAGCGTAAAGTCCTCGGTATAGTGGTGGGAATAATCGTGGTTGCGCAGGTTGCGCAGAATCTCGGCCAGGTAGTCCACGACAAACCCATATCCATCGGAGAACATTTCGCCGCGAATGATGTCTATCTCCCAACCGGGAATATAAAAGTGGAGCCGATCCAGAAACGCCGAATCGTAATATTGGCGCGGCAGTTCATCAAACAGGTCGGAATGGTGCAACATGTAGGGCAGGGTATGCTGCGTATTGCCTACAAAGACCATCGAGGCTTCCGCGCCCAACGTTTCGATGCCCCGCGAGAAGGACTTGTTCGCCATGTAATTTTTGAGGATGTCTACCAGGGCGCTGTTGGCGCGCTTCGCTTTCCCGGCGAATTCATCGAAGGCCACCGTGTCCCAATACCCAACCAGACCAATTCGCCCCGAAGCATTGTTCACAAAGAGTTTGGCGACCGTCACTTCACCGCCGGAAATGAGAATGCCGTGCGGCGAAAACTCGGAATAGATGTGCGACTTGCCGGTTCCTTTGGGACCTAACTCGATCAGGTTGTAGTTGCGTTCACAGTAGGGAATCAGCCGGATCAGTTGCATCAATTTGCTGCGCTGGCCGAAATACTCAGGATTGAAGCCCATGCTTTGCAACAACAAGTCAATCCACTCTTCGGTGGTGAACTGGCTGCGGGCCGACAGATAGGTGTCGTAGTCAAAGTGGGAAAGCTGGATCGGTTTGATCGTCTCCATGATAAAGGGGCTGGCGTTTTTGTCTTCGGAATACATGTATTCCAGGTCGGCAATACACCATACCCCACTCACCAGCAGCTTGGGATGCCTCTTTACCACGTCAGGGCTGACCAATACCTGCTTAATGCCCAAATTGCTGAATGTCGCCTCGTAAACGTCCTTTTTGTCGTTCAGGTCTACGCTGATCTTGTCAATGACTTTGTGCCGCCCCTTTTCACGGATGGTAGAGCGCACCAGTCCAGCCTCATTCCGATGAACGTAGTGTTTACGCAAAATCTCTTTGACCGTCTCCACACCAGATTGAATACTGGCCTCGTCATCGGTGGCGCAATATTGCCCCAATAGATATTCCAGCACGTAAGAAGGCACGATGGCGTTGCCTTTGACCAGTTTGACCAGGTCCTTGCGCACGACGAGGCCGGGGAAATGTTGATTTATTTTCTTGTCGAGTTGTGTCATGTCGGTTTTAGGTAGTGTCGCCAGATAAACGACGCGCTCAAAAATCAAAATCGCTGGTATATGACCGGCGCAGCGCGTAGCGGAGTGTGCGATATTCCCGGTAATGGGATGTGTCTGGAATCCGCTCTTCCAGGCGGAGAATGATCTCTTGCCCTTCCGCTTCTTCGGACTGATGAGTTAATACAAACTGCACCGGCAGTTCTCGCTCCCGTTCGTTGACAGAACGCAAGTCAAACACAAGGTCTGGCCGGTTGGAGATCAACTGGCCCGATTGGGTGAACATGCCGGCCAGCAGCAGCGTGCCCGCACTTGGGGCCGCACTTTGCCCGCCGACCTCGGTCGGTGGGCGCGGTTCCAACCAGGGGGAGTGGCTGTCTTG
>CALFEW010000204.1 GCA_937958365.1 uncultured Chloroflexota bacterium
ATGTCTGACCCTGATTGGTAGACATCGTGTAATACGGATCGTCGTCGCTTTCATTAACATACACCACCAGCAGATGCGAGCCATCTGGTGATGTGGCAATACGCGGGCGACGCGGATCCTGGCCTGTGCTGGAAAGTTTGGTAGCGCTTCCCCAGGCCGGATCGGCTTCTGGTGTATCGGGCACGGCCGTTGCCGTCTGATGCACCGCCAGCAAGACCACCAACAGACCCAGCGCCAGGGCAATTTGCCACACCAATAATTTAGGCATTGCTCGGTTCTTCAAGAGAATACTCCTTAATTCGCCGCACAAACAAAAGACAGGTTCATGTTAACTCTGGCGAACTGATACGGCGGCGTGACGCCCGGTCTTTCACCGGCGTAATAACCTTCCGGGTGATCTACTGTTGGCGTGCGCGGCAGACAGGCAATCACGGTGTACGTAGCCCCCAGCGGAACATTTGTGAATTGGTAAAACCCTAAGTTGTTGGTGCTTGTGGAAGCGATCAACTGCGCGGTGGCATCGTTTTTCAACCAGATAACCGCCCGGTTTTGCGGCACATAATCCTGGCCGATAAACGACCGCACAATACCGCTGATGATCTGATTCCCATTGGGCGTCGGGGTTGGCACTCGTGTCGAGGGCACAACCACCACGTCCACAGGACCGGCAACATTATTCACTTCACTGGATTCGCCAATAGCCCGCAGGGAATCCACCATGCTGTACAGGTCACGATCGGTAGCCCCACCGGTAAACCCATTGTAGGAAGTGATGTTGAGAACGGCCGTTTCTCCACCAGGCAGCGTATCCACCGCAATGTAGGCCGGATTACTCCCAATAGGAATATATTCTGGATACACGTTTGCCGGATCAATAAACACATCCACGAAGAACTGATTGTTCACATCCACTTCACCGGTATTGGTAATCACCACCTGAAAATCCACCGGCAAATATTCCACAATCGGTGGCGTGCTGACAACCATCGGCATACCCACCACCAGATCGGCCGGCACCGGCGTACTCGTCGGCGGCACAATAACCGGCGTTGCCGTCACATTCAGACACGGCACAAAGAAAGAGCGCGTATGCGAAGCACCGACTCTCTGCGCCAGGATGGTATAGGTCTGCCCATTGGCAATCGCTTGCGTCCAACTGACCATAAACGCGCCTTCCGCGTCCGCAAGCTTTTGCTGAATCAACTGACCATTCATGAAAATCGAAACAGTCTGATTCGCACCCCAGTTAAAACCAAACACCTGTACCGGAACCGTGCCCGATTCCGGTACGACCGCGCAAGAATTAGGAATGACCTGGATAAAAGGCGTGTTCGGTGTGGCGGTAATAGTTGGCGTACCGGTGGGCGACGGGCCAACGGTCGCCGTGGCCGTGTTGGTGGGCGTCGGCGTCGGCGTGTCCGGGTCTGCCTGCACAATGATCGTGGCCGTAGAGCCATCCGGGTGACGAACTTCGACCACATCCCCGCCATGAATGCTGTTTACAGGCAAAACTGTAGACCCAAACCCATCACACGCATGGACATCGCCAGTATCTGGCACCATCGTCGCTGTACCGATCACTACATTAGGATTCACCGACATGTTGTAAAACGACACCACGTAAGGCGTACCCCCATTCGCATACAAACCGGTGACGTTGGCGACCCGCAAGGTAGCCACCAGGCTGGTCACATAACGGACCGGGCAGGCCGGCACAGTGGCGGTGGCGGTAGCGGTGGCCGTTTGCGTAGACGTGCTGGTTGCTCCTGGCGTGGGCGTAGGCGTGTGTGATGGTGTCACGCCAGCGGTGGGCAGCGCCGGAATCGGCGGTGGCGCGCCTGCGCTCTGGCCCGTGCCACCCAACTGCCCAAACGGTTCGTTATAAAGCACCGTCTGCCCAAATACGGGAATAGACGGCAAAATAGGCGAGAAGAAAGGGGTGATAATCGGCACACGATACGTCACCCGGACGATCACCGGCTGGTTGGGCGCGCCGGCATACGGCTCCGGCCCAACCGGCGCCGGCAAGTTGGTCCCGCGAATCTGACCGAGTCGATCCACGCCAAACACTTCAATGGTGTAAAACTCATTGTCCTCAAACAAAGAAGCCGGGTCCTCATTCAGAGGTAAACCGGCCAAACCATCATGCGTGGCCCGAATCACGGAAGCGGGGCGGCGCAGTTCAACATCCGTACAGATGTTGCTATATTTGGCGATGCCGGTGGTGGCGCACGACGGGTCAAAGTTGCCGGTGACGGCGTAACGGGCGCCAGCTCGCGCCGCCGCCTGCACCGTGCCCCAGGCCCACAAAATACGCGCCGCCTCAATGATCAAGAAAATCAGCATGAGGAATCCGGCCGCAATAACGGCAAATTCAACAAGAGCCTGGCCTTTGGAACGTGGATGTTTCTTTCGTTTGATCATAATTATTCCATTTTCAGCGCGATTTGGAGCGTGATGACGATGCAAGAGTGTTTCGCTGCTATGATAATAAACTAAATCGGACTTACAACCAGTGTCGTTGAATAGATAATTTTTCCTATTTGCCTGATGCGTGTTAGATTTAAAGTCTTACAATTGGGAAAGGTCATCAGCCAAATGTCTGTGACGATTGAAGATTAAAGATTTGGAGGCTGACTATTCTTAATATCTCCAATCTTCGATCTTATTGAATACAAAGTCAAAAGATACCTTACCCAGCATTGAAATGGTCGTCTACATATTATCTTAACAAACCAATGCCAATTAAGTGTTGATCAAGCGTTGATCTGGCGTTTTTTTGCAGATTTTAGACAAAGTGCCACATGACAAAAGTACTAAATCTGTCGGTAATGGGGCCTTTACGCATTCATCGGGATGATACGCCGCTGAGTGAACCGGCTTCGGCCAAGGCGCAGGCGCTGCTCTGTTACCTGGCGGTTTCGGCACGGCCGTTTTCCCGTCAGGCGCTCGCCGGTTTGTTGTGGGGCGACCTACCGGAAGCGGATGCCCGGCGCAACCTGCGCGGCGTGCTCATGAAACTGCGCCAGGAACTCGACCCCTACCTGCTCATCTCCCATCAAACTCTGGCCTTCAACCGCGACAGCGCCTACACGCTGGATTTAGACGCCTTTCGCACCCTGTTGGCCCGGCCGTCTGACGGCCGTATCAAACCCGACAACCTGCGCCAGGCCATCGCCCTCTATCGCGGTGACTTCCTGGAAGATTTCCACCTGCGCCAGGCCCCGGCGTTTGAAGAATGGCTCACCCAACAGCGTTCCGAACTACGCAAAATGATGGTCGAAGCGCTGCAAACGCTGACGGCCGTTTCCCTGCAAACTGCCGCTTACGAAGATGGTATCACCGCCGCCCGCCACCACCTCACCCTGGAACCGGCCGACGAAGCCGCCCACCGCCAGCTCATGCGCCTGCTGGCCCTCAGCGGCCAGCGCA
>CALFEW010000205.1 GCA_937958365.1 uncultured Chloroflexota bacterium
CTTCTTAATGGTCTTGTAAGGACCAACCGGTATCATTTCGTAATCCGTAATCCGTAAACGGTAATCCGCAATCCGAAATCCGCAATGAAAGAGTTCCACTACCGCTGGGAATGGCAGATGCAGAGCGACCCGGCCCAACTATGGCCGCTGGTGGCCGATACCAACCGCTTCGACCACGATACCGGCCTGCCCGCCTACCAGGAAGAACAGACCGCAGCGCGAGAATTGGGCAACGGCCGTCACCGTTTGCGCTTCCAAATCTACGGCGTTACCCTGGAATGGGACGAAGAGCCGTTCGAGTGGGTCGCCCCTTACCGCTTTGGCGTCGTCCGCACCTACAAACCCGGCCCGCTGCGCCCCATCGCCCAACTGCGCGTGCGCGCCCACTTGCAGCCCAGGCCGGGCGGCGGAACCCACTTCACCTACGAAGTCTGGGCCAGACCGGCCAACTGGCTCGGTTACGCCGCCATCCCCGTGCAGATTGGCCTGCTCTCTCGCCGCCAGTTCAGCGCCGTCTTCCGGCAGTACGACAGATTGGCCGCCGGTGGTCAGGCGTTTGTGGATGCGCCGGCGCGCCAGATACGCTTTGCGCCGGGCGGCCGCGAACGCCTGGACGGCGGCGCGACGGCGCTGGCGCAGGCCGGCGTCAGGCCTGATCTGGTCGCCCGCCTCCGCCAAACCCTGGAACAGGCCGACGACATGAGCCTGGACCGCATCCGCCCCTACGCCCTGGCCGACCATTGGGACGCATCCCGGCGCGATGTGCTGGCGATGTTCCTCTACGCCACCCGCCTGGGTTTGCTTGATTTCCGTTGGGATTTACTCTGCCCTTCCTGCCGCTCCGCCCGTGACCGGGTGACCGACTTAGGCGACGTGGGGCGCACCGTCCACTGCCACACCTGCCAGATTGATTACACCGCCAATTTCTCCCAATCGGTGGAGCTAACCTTTCGGCCCAATTCGGCCGTGCGCCACGTGCCCGACCAGCAAGAATATTGCCTGGCCGGGCCGCAAGCCGCGCCGCACGTGGCCGTGCAGCAGCTTTTGCCGCCGGGTGAAAGCCGCCTGGTGACGCCGTTGTTGGAGAACGGCCGTTACCGCCTGCGCACCATGTCCCTTCCCGGCCACCAACTGCTGCGCGTCGCGCCCGATGGTTTGCCCGAACGCCGCCTGCCCGCCACCTCCACCGGCTGGCCCGCCGACGAGCCACGTCTGGCCGCGCAGCCGCAACTGCTGCTGGAAAACCAGACCGACGCCGAGCAGCTTTTTCTGCTGGAGCGGCTGGCCTGGTCAG
The DNA here is from genome assembly GCA_937958365.1 of uncultured Chloroflexota bacterium. Taxonomy (GTDB): domain Bacteria; phylum Chloroflexota; class Anaerolineae; order Promineifilales; family Promineifilaceae; genus Leptovillus. The sequence goes on from CALFEW010000205.1 coordinate 1,295, forward strand.
ACGACGCCGTCGTCGCCGCCGAAGTGACGGCCTTGCAGCGCTTCCGCGACCTGTTCGCCGAAGAAGCGCTGCGCCCCGGCGACCAGATCGTCGTCGGCAGCCTGACGGTGCTGTTTACCGACCTGGTAGATTCGACGCGCATGTACCGCGAGATCGGCGATGCGCCTGCCTTTGGTCTGGTGATGGACCATTTCGACGTCTTGCGGGCGGCCATCGAAGCCGCCGATGGGGCCATCGTCAAAACCATTGGTGATGCGGTGATGGCCGTCTTTCGCCGCCCGGCGGCCGGATTGCAGGCCATTTTGCAGGCGCAGCAGACGCTACAAAACCCACCGGCGGGCAAACGGCCGTTGCTCCTCAAAGCCGCGCTGCACCATGGGCCGTGCATTGGCGTGAATTTGAACGGCCGTTTCGATTACTTTGGCTCCACCGTCAACGTCGCCTCCCGCCTGGAAAAATTCGCCAGCGGGACCGACGTGGTGCTGTCTACGGCCGTCGCCAACGACCCCGAAGTCCGCGCCTACCTGCAAACCCGCCCAGCCCACCTGGAACCCTTCCACCAACACCTCAAAGGCTTCGACGACGAAGAATTCACCCTCTTTCGCCTGACGGTTTAAGCTAAAAGCGGTTAGCTATAAGCCATTGCCCATTGACCATTAACAATTGTCAATTGACAATTGACAATCCCTTCTCCTTGCCTGCCTCCTCCCGCTCGTGTACCATTTCTCACCATATCAAACCTTCTGGAGGCGACATGACCGAAATTTCTCCTGAGTGGCGGAACGTGCAGCTTGCCCGATTGGCCGCCGAGCGCGCCCATTTGTTGTTTCAATACCGCAATCTGGACGAAGCGACGTTAACGGCCGTGCCCATCGCCGCCGACCTGACGGCCAAAGACATGCTGCTGCACGTGGCCGATTGGGACGCGGTGAACAGCCAGCGCCTCAGTCTGGCCCTGGACGGCCGTCTCGCCGAGATGCGCCAGATTGCCAGCCCGGAAGAGTTGAACGCGCATATGCACGGCCGTTTTGCCGCCATCTCCCTGGAACAAGCCCTGGCCGTTTGCCTCAAAGAGCGCGCCGGTTTCCTGGCCCTCTTGCAGCGCGCGCCCGACGACCTGCTGCATCGCCGCCTGACGCTGCCCTGGGGACAGCGCATCCGGCCCCGTACCTGGCTGCGTTGGCGCTGGCAGCACGACGCCGCCCACGCCCGCGACCTGCTCGCCTGGCGGCAGGCGCAGCCCCAGGAAACCATGCGCCGCCTCGGTCCAAAAGCCATGTTGCGGGCGCAGCTTAAGGCCACCCGCCAGGAGATTTTGTCCCTGGTGGACGTGATTCCGCCGACGGAACGCGCCAGCCGCCCGGTGTGCGGCGTCTGGACGATGAAGGATGTCATCGGCCACCTGACCGATTGGGAGATGGTGGGCCTGAGCGGCTTGCGGCAGGTGGCCGCCGGACAAACGCCGGAATTCAACCCGCCCATCACCGATTTTGAAGCCTTCAACACCGTGAACGCCGCCGCCCGCGCCGACCAACCGTGGGCAGAAGTATGGGCAGAGTTTACGGCCGTACGCCAGGAACTCCTGGACCTGTTCGACCAGCTGCCGGACGCCGACCTGACGCGCCCGGTTCCCGCGCCCTGGGGGCGCACCCTGTCAACGTATCTCTGGGTGCAGGTGTGGATGGGTCACGACCATGAACACGCCACAGACGTGCGCCATGCCCTGGCGCTGCCCGGTTGGCCGCGTTATCTAACGCAGCATCAGCCATAAAACCACCAGCCGTAAAGTCGGGAAGGAACAAGGAAATGATGGATTACCAAGACCAGACAGACGAAACCCTGCTGCAAACATTGGAAAGAATCGGCCGTACGCCGCCCCTCAAACTCATCCGGGTGTGCCTGGAGCGACAGGAAAGCTTAACGCCCGGTCTGCTGGCGATGTTCCGCGCCAGTCTGGATGACGATTGGTCCGACGTGGATGACCCGCGCTGGTATCGGCTGGTTCACGCCGGTAGGTTGCTGCTGGCTTACCGCGAACCGGCGGCGCTGCCGATTTTTGAAGATTTATTCACCGCCACAACGGATGACCAGTTGGATATGTTGGAATGGTTCGAGACGGACCTGGCTTATTATGGCGGCACGGCCGTGCCCATGCTGCTGCGAATCACCCAATTGGACACCGACGGCGAATACCATTACGGCCGTGCAACGGCTGCGGATACGCTGGCCCACATCGCCGCCAATTACCCGGAAGAAAAGCCACGCATCGTGGCGGCGCTGCGCGCCCAA
>CALFEW010000206.1 GCA_937958365.1 uncultured Chloroflexota bacterium
GATGCTTATCTCAAGACTCCTCATGGATGAGATGCGCGTAGACGGCCGTTGTCTCTTCGGCCGCCTTACGCCAGGTAAAGTCTTTGGCGCGCGCCAACCCTTTATCGGCTAATTCCCGGCGCAAAAGCGCATCATCCAGCAAAAGCAGCAGCCCATCGGTGATAGACTGCACGTCCCCAGGTTCGACATAAACGCCCGCCTGGCCGACAATTTCTGGCAGGGAAGAGACGTTGGAAGTGAGAACGGCCGTGCCGCAAGCCATCGCCTCCAACACCGGCAGGCCAAATCCTTCATATAAGGAAGGATACGCCAGGAAAAGCGCCCCGTTATACAACGCCGGCAAATCCGCATCATCCACCCGACCGATAAACTTCACCTGCTCCGTAAGGCCCAATTTCTCAATCTGGTCAAACACTTCACGGAAAAACCAGCCGGTTGCTCCGGCTAAGACGAGGGGTGGTGTGGCATACGGCCGTTGCCGCCACACCGCCCCATATGCCTGCACCAGCCGCACCAGATTCTTGCGCGGTTCCACCGTTCCCACGTGCAAAATATACCCGTCCGGCGACAAATCATATTGCGCCAACCCTGCCGCCACCACTTCTGCCGGCAGCGGACAAAAGGCCGGGTCTACTCCTTCATACACTACGTGAATCCGCGCCGGTTCAATGCCCAGCAACCGCACAATATCCCGCTTCGTGCTTTCCGAAACGGCAATAATCGCATCTGCTTTCTCACGGGCGAAGCGAAACTTTTCCTCCTGTAAAGCAATCGTCTCCTGAGTATGGTGTTCCGGGAACAGCAAAGTTGTCATATCGTGGATGGTTGTCACCGTCTTGATCCCTGGCGGCGCAAAACTCAGCACATCCGACGTGTGAAAAATATCCACGCCCTGCAACTGATCGGTCAACTTGTTAGCCATCACCTGCTGTGCCAGCTTCCCCCAAGAAACCGACAAAACAGAATCAATGCCCCTGGCAACCTGCACCAAACCCGGCTTCTGCAAAAACCACAGCCGCGCCAGCTTCCGGTGGCGCAAACCGCGCACATGATAAGTCCTCGCGTGCGGCGCAGTCAGGGTTTCGACTTCCGGCCGTTCCAACCAGCCGCCATGAATCGGATAATAATCAATCAGGCAAAATTCATGGTTGGGCGGCTCTAATTGCAACAGCGCCCGGAGCAAATGGTAACGATAGTAAAAAACGCCGGCCTGCGCCACGTAGAGTTCGGTAATGTCAAAGCCAATCTTCATGTTTAATCGTCGCCTGACGGCCGTAGTCCGTAAACCGTATTCCGTAAACCGTATTCCGTATTCCGATTACGGATTACGGAATACGGATTAGGGAACACGGACAACCGCCCTAACCGCCAATCGCCAACAACCGATCCTTGATTTTCTGCGCGGCGTGCCGCCAGGTCCAGTTGCCCAACACTTCAGCCGAAGCCTTTTCCCCCTTGGCGGCCGCTTCCGCCTGGTTTTCATAGACATGCCGCAGCAAATGAACCAGGTGCGCCTCGTCCGGTTCCGGCCAGCGAAAGCCATCATAATACGGGCATTTGGCTACGGCCGGGATCATTTTTTGCAATTCCAGCGGATAAGCCACGTCGGCCGTCATAAAGTCGGTGTGGGCGCTCCAATTGGTGGCTATCACCGGCAGCCCACAGGCCATCGCCTCGATGATCGGCATGCCCCACCCTTCGCCCCGCGTCGCCGTCACAAAACAATCGGCCGAACGATAGAGGCTGCCCATCTGGTGGGTGGGCAATTCCTGGTTGTAAAGAATGGCTACCGGGGGACCATCTTGCGGCAAACCAAGCGCGTTGATTTCTTGCTGCACGTTGACGCCGGGGTCGGTGTTGATGATTTTCAGCAGCAGCAGCACATCATCCTGGCGGCTAAAGGCTTTGTGATAGGCGCGTAGCAGCACTTCGGGCGCTTTGCGCTCGCCCCATTCAAACACAGACAGGAAGGTATAGCGGCGGCTGGGACGATACGCGCGAATTTTGGGGTTATAGAAGTCCGGGTTGACGCCCAATGGCATCACGTACACCGGAACTTGCAACCCGCTGTCTAAAAAGGTTTGTTTGTTAAACGTAGATGGGACCCAAACCTCATCCAGCGCGTTGGCCTGCCGGATCCAATCTTCGGGGATGCCGTCTACCTCTAGCATTGTGTACCCAACGCGATATTTGCCGCCGTTCTTGTGGAACAGGTCGCCGGAGGCGTATAAAACCTGGGGCAGGTTGGGGTCTTTGGGGCGGCGGCGCATGGCCGCCAGGCGGTGATCGTCGCGCTGGGTATCCATCCAGTCGGTGCCGTAGATGTAGGCCAGGCGCACGTCTACACCCAGGCCGTCCATTTGCAGCAGCATTTCACGGGCGGAGACGCCATAGCCGGAGGGCGTGCCCACCTGTGATTGCCAGAAAACGGCCGTTTCATATCTAGCCATCAGTTTTCGCTCCCATTGTTTGCGAAACGTCTTTTGCGACGTCTGAAAAAGTTTGTTGTGACTGACCCGGTTGATGGTCGTGGAGGTGTTTTCGTGGTGGACAATCGTCACATTGCCGGCGCAGACGGTGCGAAACCCAGCCTCGGCGGCGCGGAAGCAATAATCGGTATCTTCAAAATAGGAAAAATAGGCTTCATTAAGGGGGCCAATTTTCTGAATGACGGCGCGTTTGATGTAAAAGCAGGCTCCCGTGACGGCCTCCACGTCTCGATCCAGGCTGTATTGGTTGACCTCTTTTTCCAGGCTGCCAATTTGCTGTCCCCAGAAGGAATCCAGCGGCATGTAGGCCCCGGCGTGCAGGAGACGGCCGTCTGGCAGCACCATCCTGCACCCCACAATGCCCACGTCGGCGGCGCTGTAAGCCACGCGCTGCATTTCCTCTAGCCAGCCATCTTGCTCAATCACCGTGTCGTTGTTCAGCAGCAAAATATCGGCCGTTGGCGGGGCCGCCTGGATGCCGACGTTGTTGCCTTTGACGAAGCCGAGGTTACGGCCGTTTTCAATCAGCGTAATCCAATCCAGCCCCCGCAGATAAGCCAGTGTGCCATCTGTGCTGCCATTGTCAATGACAAACAGGCGCGTATGTTCATCGAGCGTGGTGTGCCGCCGCAGCGATTCCAGGCACGCCCTGGTATAGTCCACCCCATTCCAGGTGAGAATGAGGATC
>CALFEW010000207.1 GCA_937958365.1 uncultured Chloroflexota bacterium
CGTCGCCCACCCGCGTGTGCTGGCGCATCGGGATTTCAAACACGGCCAGCGGCTTTGGCCGGGCGCGGCCATGCCGGGGGGAATCCAGGCGAGTTCAAACGGCCGTTCTGCTTGGGTTTTGGTTGTCATCGCTGCCTCCATAGAAAGCGTGTTCTATGGAGGCAGGATAGCAAAGTAGAGAAGTTGGGGCCAAGGGGCGCGCCACGTGGATTGAATGGTTTCTTGAGGTGCGTGTGTGGCGGGGAGGCTTTAGGCGATTAGAAACGGATTGATAATCCGCACTTTGTCTTCGATAAGTTGTTCGTGCTGCATATCTTCTGTGTAGACTGTTTCGCAGTCGTGTAACGCAGCGGTGGCGAGATTCAGGCTGTCCCAATAAGAATAGTGGTATCTCTCGTGTATGTCTAGCGCCGTGATAACTTTAACCGCGTCAACTTCTAATACCGGGAACGTCTTGACCATTTCCAGAATGATTTCTCTGGCAACGGCCGTCGTCACCAGCTTCTTACGGGTGAGAACGTGGTAAAGTTCCCCAAGAACTTGAGCGGTCAAAACAATGGAATCAAAGTGCGTAGACACCAGCGCCTTTACCGGCATTTGTTTGTCTGGTACGTTTTGGGCGTAAAGATAGACCCACAAATTGGTGTCCAGCACCACCTTAGCGGTCATAGAGTTCGTCTCGGTCAAAGGTATAGGTTTCCGTCAACTGGATGGGATGCTGGTCTATAAACTGTAGGAATTGTTCTTTCTGGCTGCCTGTCTCACTTGCTTCAAATACGACAACGTTGAGAAGCTTGCCTTCCATGCTGGCGTTAAGCTTTTTCTTGAGGATGAGACGGCCGTCTCGATAAGTAGCCTGCAAAATTTGATACATAGTTCCTCCAGGGTTTGTTCCACCCGTTTCGATCCCATTATACCCTATGAATGTTGGGCAAAGATATGAATCGCTCAGACGGCCGTGTTCTCCAGGCGGTGGGGCATGAGTTGGTAGCCCATCGCCCGCATGATGGCGTTGATGTTGTCCAGGCGGGGGTTGCCCCTGGCCGACAGCGCCTTTTGTAAACCCTGGCGAGTCATGCCCACTTCTTCAGCCATCGTCGAGATGCCCTTCACGCGGGCGATGATGCGCAGAGCCGAGAGCAGCGCGGCCGAGTCGCCATCCTCGGCGTAGTCGGCGAAGGTTTCAGTGAGAAAATCTTCAATCTCATCAGGGTGTTGGGTGAAATATTCGATGGTGACGTCATCCAGGGTACGGTAATCAGTCATGGGTTTGATACTCCTGCCAGTTGGCGTGGGCCTGTAGAATGTCTTGCCGCTGCTGGCAGTATAGCAGCGCAAATTATAGTTTGCAATGGATGATGGTCAAGAAACGATGAGAACGGCCGTAGAGGATGTCGCGCAGGGCGTCTAGCGGGTGGTCAGGGGTGGGTTAGCGACGTACTGGTCAGGGTTGGGTGCGGCCGTGCCGGGGGGAATCCAGGCGAGTTCAAACGGCCGTTGGG
>CALFEW010000208.1 GCA_937958365.1 uncultured Chloroflexota bacterium
GCACGCCATAATACAGCGCCGCAAAGCTGTGCCCCAATTCGTGCAGCGTCACCAACACAAACAGCAGCGAGATGGCGATGACGCCAAACAAGGCGCTCTCGACTCCGCCGCCGGCCAGTCCAAATTGCAGCGCCGCCCAGAGCAAAATCAGCGGGAAGGTGAAGTGTAGACGAATGTCAATCCCACGTACTGAAAATAGTTTCAACGAACGTCCCATTCTGTTTTTCCTATTGCCCGGCGAACGGCCTGTATGATGGCTTGACCAGACTTCACCGAACGTTATGTGTCATGCGTCATTTGCCGGGAGACCAATTCCCCGGTGACGCAAGAACCAACTTGTAAACAAGCGATCAACACAATATAGCCTAAAGGACGTGTCTTTGAACTGCGTTAACAACTCATAAGCTCACGATGAGACCCACACGTGGGACCATGTGTGGCCACGTGTGGGAGTAAACAGGTGCGGTGTAAAAGGCAACACACTACTTCCCGGTTGCGTGCAGTATGCTACAGGCAACAAACTAAACCTTTCCTCCTCCTTCTTCCTCTCCTCTTCTACAGCGAAGCCCCCAAACGGGGGCTTTTCTGTTTTAAACTTTGAGCCTGCTGAAAAAAATTAACCGCGGAGGGTGCGGAGGACGCGGAGTGGATTCAACTTTAGACGGTGGGGGTTACGGCCGTTCAGCCGCCAGGTTGTTCTGGAGGCGTCAAAAGCATTTCCAGCTCGATTTCATCGCGCAAGGGAATGGCGTCCAGGCCAATAAGCGGGATTTGTGGTTTGAGTTGGCGCGATTGTTCGAGGGCGTTGCGGTGGACGGCTACGAGGTCGAAACCGCGGCGCTGGTAAAAACGCAAGGCGGCCAGGTTATCATTGGTGGTGATCAGCCAGAGACGGTGGCATCCGGCCGATTGGGCCGCTTGTTTGACGGCCGTTAACAACCCTGAGCCAATGCCTTGAAATGGCCGTACTGCGTCAATCGTCACCACTTCCCAGGCATCGCCGGTCACGGCATACGTCAACAAGCCGACCAATTCGTCGCCATCTTCGGCGATAAAGCCATCCAATTCAGCCGGTCGGTGGACGTTGCCTCTGGAGATGACAACAAGATCACCCCAATGCGCCTGGATAAATTGGGCCACCGGAGCATGGTCCATGCGGGTGATAGGGCGAATGTGCATGAGGGATGTGCCGTAAGCCGTAAACGGAACACGGGATACGGCTTAGGGCACAGATTAAACCACCAGCCGGAGATACTGAGGGCTTTTGTCGGGGATACGTTCAATCTCTTTGCGCGCTTCCAGGTCCCGTTTGACCGTGGTTACGTACCAGTTGAGTGACCCATCGAACGGTTTTGCCAGGCGCGCTTCAACGGCCGTTGGCAGGTCGCCAAAAGCAATTTCACCTTCATCGGTAATAGCGGACAAAATAGCGGCGCGCACGATGTTGTACTTGGCGTTGCTACTGTTAACGCCTACTTTGCCTTTGGGATATGAAGTCATAATTTTTCTT
>CALFEW010000209.1 GCA_937958365.1 uncultured Chloroflexota bacterium
CCGATTCCTCCGTGGGCGTGGTGATGGCCTCGTCGTAGGCGTTGGTGTGCAGCGAATTGCAGTTGTCATAGATGGCGTAGAGGGCCTGCAAGGTGGTGCGGATGTCGTTGAAGCCGATTTCTTGCGCGTGCAAGGAACGGCCGCTCGTCTGAATGTGATACTTCAACTTTTGCGCCCGCTCGTCGGCCCCGTACTTCAGCTTCAGCGCCTTGGCCCAGATGCGCCGCGCCACCCGGCCGATGACGGCGTATTCCGGGTCCATGCCATTGGAGAAAAAGAAGGAGAAATTGGGCGCGAACTCGTTCACGTCCATGCCCCGCGCCAGGTAATACTCCACAAAGGTGAAGCCGTTCGCCAGCGTAAAGGCCAACTGGCTGATGGGATTGGCCCCCGCTTCGGCGATGTGGTAGCCGGAGATGGAGACGCTGTAGAAGTTGCGCACGCGGTGGTCAATGAAGTATTGCTGGATGTCGCCCATCAGCCGCAGGGCAAATTCGGTGGAGAAGATGCAGGTGTTTTGCGCCTGGTCTTCTTTGAGGATGTCGGCCTGGACGGTGCCGCGCGCGGTGGAGAGGGCGCGGGCCTTGATTTCGGCGTACACGTCGGGCGGCAAGACCTGGTCGCCCGTCAGGCCGAGCAGCAGCAGGCCGAGGCCATCGTTGCCTTCGGGCAGGTCGCCGTGGTACTGCGGCCTGGGCAGGCCGCGCTCCTCGTAGAGTTCCCGCTTTTTGGCTTCGACAAGATGCTCCAACCCGTTTTCGCGGATGTAGAGTTCGCATTGCTGGTCGGTGGCGGCGTTCAGAAAAAACGCCAGCATCGTCGGCGCCGGGCCATTAATGGTCATGCTCACCGAAGTGGCCGGGTCGCACAAGTTGAAGCCGCTGTACAGCTTCTTGGCATCGTCCAGGCTGGCGATGGAGACGCCGGAGTTGCCCACCTTGCCATAAATGTCCGGGCGATGGTCTGGGTCTTCGCCGTACAGCGTCACCGAATCGAAGGCCGTGGAGAGGCGTTTGGCGGGCATGCCCAACGAGACGTAGTGGAAGCGTTTGTTGGTGCGTTCTGGGCCGCCTTCGCCGGCAAACATGCGCGTCGGGTCTTCGGCGGTGCGCTTGAACGGGAAGACGCCGGCCGTGTAGGGAAATTCGCCGGGCACATTCTCCTGCAAACTCCAGCGCAAAATGTCCCCCCAACCGGTGTAGCGGGGCAGCATCACCTTAGGCACTTTGGTGTGGGCGAGTGATTCTGTTTTGGTGGGCACGCACACATCGCGCCCGCGCACCTGATAGACGTACTCATCCCCGGCGTATTGCCCCTTTTTGGCCGACCAGCCATCGAGAATTTGCTGGTTGTGCCGGTCTAAATCCAGGCTGGCCTGGGCGTAGAGCGATTCCAATTCCTGGGCTAATTTCTGGCTGTCGGGGCGATTGGCGGATTGCACGGCCGTTAGCGCCGCCTGCAACCCGTACAACTTATCAGCTATTTGGGCCTGGGCTTCGGCCCAACGGCCGTAGCCCCGAATCGTCTCCGCAATCTCGCTCAAATAACGCACGCGGGCCGGCGGGATGATAAACACCTTCGCCGACATCTCTTCGCCGGGCTGCAAATGGGGTTCCAACGCCGCCCCGCTCTTGTGGGCGATGGTGCGCATGACGGCCGTATACAACCGATTCGTGCCCGGATCATTAAACTGGCTGGCGATGGTTCCGTAAACCGGCATCTGCTCCAACGATTGCGCCCACAATTGATGGTTGCGCTGGTACTGCTTCTGCACGTCGCGCAGCGCGTCTTGCGCCCCGCGCTTGTCAAATTTATTCAGCGCGATCACGTCGGCGAAGTCGAGCATGTCAATCTTCTCCAACTGCGTCGCCGCGCCATACTCTGGCGTCATTACGTACAAGGTGGCGTCGGCAAAATCTATAATTTCCGTGTCCGATTGGCCGATGCCGGAGGTTTCCAGGACGATCATGTCGAATTGGGCCGCCTGCAAAATCGCCAGCACTTCGCGGATGTGGCGCGAGAGGGCCAGGTTGCTTTGCCGGGTGGCGAGGGAGCGCATGTAGACGCGCTCGTTGTAAACCGAATTCATGCGGATGCGGTCGCCGAGCAGCGCGCCGCCGGTGCGCCGCTTGGACGGGTCTACGCTGACGATGGCGATTTCTTTGTCGGGAAAATCGAGCAAGAAGCGGCGCACCAACTCATCCACCAGCGACGATTTGCCCGCGCCGCCGGTGCCGGTGATGCCCAGAACGGGCACGGCCGTTAACCCATCCAACCGCCGATGCACCTCATCCATAATCGGCTGCACCAACTCCGGCTCATTCTCCACCGCCG
>CALFEW010000210.1 GCA_937958365.1 uncultured Chloroflexota bacterium
GGATATAGACGAAATAGAAGAAGACCCCCTTAACCCCAACAAAGGCACGCCGCGCGGCGCTGCCGTCACGGACTTCTCTGTAGACACCTTTCGGCCGGCGCGAGGTATCGCGCTGGACAAAGACAACATGACCATGGCCGGGAACAAAACTGTCCGGTCAGCGAAACGCGCCGGGGTGAAGAAGGTTATCGTTGTAGAATCGGATGGTGACGTGCTGGTAGCCACGCGCCGTCGTGATATGGACCTGGACAACCCAGAAGACACCAGGGCGCGTGAATATGCTGTGTCCGATAACCGGTCGAGCGAGTTGGGCCTGGCCTGGGATGCCGACAACATTGCGGCAGGCGCGGCCATGGGCGCGGACTTCTCCGTGTTGTTCTATGACGACGAGCTGGCCAGGCTGACTGGTGACGCGGGCGAGTATTGGGAAGAAGACGAGACGTTTGGTGAAACACCCCAGGACCTCGTGCCTGAGATGGCGCTCCAGCCATTTGAGCATTACGACTACATGCTGGTCATCTTCCGCTCCACGTTAGACTGGTCCAGGGCGCTGGACCTGATGGCCGAATTCGGCCTCATCAAGAAAGGCTTCACCGTCTCGAAGAAAACACGCAAGATTGGCCTGTGCCGGGTGGTAGATGGCGGCAAGCTGATGGACAAGCTGGCCCAGGCTTCCGGTGGGGTGGCGAGCAATGAGTGACGTAGACCTGCGCGTCGTCATTCCCAGCCGCGGCCGCATTGAGGAGTGCAAACACGCCGTCAAGCTGTTTCCTGGCGCGCTGGTCGTCGTCCATCAGCCAGAATACGACGATTACCGCGCCGCGTTGCCGTCGCACGTTGAGGTGATGCCCCACAAGCTGGAGGGCGGCATTGCCCCTATTCGCCAGTGGGTGCTGGATACCATCCCCAACACGGCCGTTCTCTTTGTGGACGACGATGTACGTTACCTGAAAGTGGTGGCCGGCTTTGAGACGGCCAGCCGCGTCATCAAAGACCCCGTGGCAATCGCCCAAGTGGTCGAGAATGCCGCATACATCGCCGGCGAGATTGGCGCGCCCATCTTCGGCTTCTCGCAAACGTCCGGCGACGTGCGCAAGTATCGTCCCACCGACCCGATCAGCCTGTCAGGCTGGGTGGGATCGGTGATAGGGGTATACGGCCGTAACATCGAGTATGACACCACACTCCGTATGCGTGCCGACATAGACTTCTGCCTCCGCGCCTTGCTGGAAGAACGGCTCATTTTCATAGACTCGCGTTTCTCGTTCATCCACCACGCCATGTTCCAGCACAAGGGCGGCAACGCCCACATGCGCGGCGCGGAGAGATCTAAGCGAGAGATAGACGTACTGCGGCAGCGTTGGGGGCAGTGGGTAGACGTGAAGCCGGGAAAGAACGTGGTGCGCATTGTCGTGAAGGTGAAGCGCCGCCAGTCTGGGTTTGGGGGGAAAAGTTAAGTGCCTAAGTTCTCGCCTGCGGCGCTCAAGGCTGCCCGGCAGCACAAGGTGCAGCAGCTATCTCTGCGCGGCCTGACGCAGCGCGAGATTGTCACGGCGTTGGAAAAGCAGCGCGTCATCAACCCGCTGACTGGCAAGCCCTGGGCATTAGGGACCATCAACGCTGACCTCAAAGAGTTGGAGGAGAAATGGGAGCAGGCAGCCTTAGAAGAGCGGGGCAAAAAGAAGGCAAGGGTGAACCAGGAGCTGCAAGAGCTAAAGCGTCAGGCGTGGGCAACTCAAGACGTGAAGATACTCCTGGACATCGTTAAGGTCGAGATTGATTTGTTCAGTCTGGCCGACCCCATCACCATCAACCACCAGGTGGGGGGTAACGTGGATGTTTCTCACCGCCTGGCTCCTGCTCCGGACGTGACGGAAATGGAGCCGGATGAGGTGGATGTCTTAATTCAGAATCTTTTACTTGCTGCCGGCGTGAGCGAACGGCCGGTAATTATCGAAGGCATCTATGAAGATGCTGGTGGAATGGAGGGCGAGGAATCTGTATGACAGTCATTGTGGGAATTGTTGAAGGCACACAAGTATGGATGGGCAGTGACAGCCAGGCTTCTGATGACAGCCGGACATTTGTGATGCAGCAGCCAAAAATAGTCGAGCGCAGGGCAGGCGGCAAGTGGCAGCTTCTTATGGGCACGGCCGGAAGCATCCGTGTCGCACAGATAATAGAAATATTGCCGCTGCCTAAATTGGGCTGGCGACCGGACGCCTACCAGTTCATGCTGGGGTTGGCTGAATCTATAAGGCTCTCGCTGCGCGACAGGGGGGCTGGCGGGGAGGCGAATGGAGAGCAATGGGGCGAGTTCAACTTACTGGCCGCCGTTGCGGGGCGTCTGTTTGTTATCCAGAGCGACTACGCGGTAATAGAGTGCTCACCCTATGCAGCGATAGGCTCTGGCGAGTATTACGCCCTGGGGTCGCTCTATGCCACCAAAGATTGGGGCTTGAGACCAGAAACCAGGCTGCTAGAAGCGCTGGCGGCGGCAGAACACTTTGATCCTCATTGTGGACGGCCGTTCCACGTGGGGGTGTGCTCGTAAGATGCTTGCTCAGGCAGAGGCTCAGCAGCAGTTGGTGGGCGTCTTAACGGACAAGGCGAGGCGTAACTCGCCGCGCCCGCGCACCCGCAACAAAAAGCCAGACGAAACACTGGACTTGCTGACATGGGCTGTTACCCATCGCCGCGAGTTAAAGCCTGGGGCGAGGTTCTCGCTGCCAGATCATCTTTATCTGGTAGACATCTACCGAGACACCAGCCAGGAGTCAATTCATATGAAGGCGGGGCAGATCGGCATTAGCGAGTATCTGCTTTCGCATGGTGTTCACGCAAACGATCAGCGTGGCGCCGACGTGTTGTACCTGATGCCCACAAATGACGATGTGAGCGATTTCTCACGCTCGCGTTTTGGGCCGGCGCTGGAAGCGTCGGAGTACCTTAACAGTCTGGTGATTGGGGCGGGCAGGGAAATGCGCGGCTCGGACAAGATCACCCTAAAGCGCATACGGAACAACTTCTTTTACCTGCGTGGCGGCACAGTGGACAACTCAGGCAATGCCCGTCAGTTGAAGAGTATCCCGGTAGACGTACTGATCGGCGATGAGATAGACGAAATGGATACCCGCGCTATGCCCATCGCCCGAAAGCGCCTGGGCCACAGCCCAATTAAGGAAGTGCGTCAGGCGTCTACACCTACCTACCATGGCGTAGGTATTCATGCAGCCTGGGAAGAGAGTGACCAGCGCGAATGGTTTGTCCCCTGCCCGCACTGCGGCAAGTGGCAAATGCTCCTGATCGAGCAGGTGGTCACAGAGTGGGACGAATTGGAACGGCCGGTTTCCTGGCACGGCATGGAACAAGGCCGGGCGTATGTGGCGTGTAAAAAGTGCCATCGGGAACTGAATCGGCTGGCTCAGGGCGTCTGGGTGGCCCGCTATCCAGGCCGGGCCGTGACCGGCTTCCACCCGACCAAACTTATGGCCGGACATACGCTGCTGATTGACGTGGTGCGCAACCTGCAAACAGTAGATGAGACAAAGCGCAAAGAGGCTGTCAACCAGGACCTCGGTCTGCCCTACACGCCGCGCGGCGGCCGTTTGACCGATGCGGTGATTAATGGGCTGACGCGCGAGTATGGGCATGGTCCTATCCCTGGGACACGGCCGTATGCCGGCATAGACGTGGGCAAGATGCTGCACATCGTCATCCGCGCCCCGCTCAACGCACAGGGCGCGCGCCGCCAATTGTGGGCCGGAGAGGTCTACTCTTTCCGCGAGGCTGCACAGAAGCTGCGCGATTACGGCGTCAGCTTTTTTGTGGTGGATGGGCTGCCGGAAACGCGCAAGTCACGCGAGCTGCAAGCCGCCTTCCCGGATGGCGTAGGCTGGTTAGCCTTTTATAACGGTGACGAGAAGGCCGAGCAGCCGGTGAAATGGAATCACAAAGAGGGTGTGGTCAACGTAGACCGCACCCGACTGCTCGATGAGATGTTCGCCGGGTTCTACGACGGCAAGACGAATGAGTTGCCGGCGCATATTAACAGCGTGGCGGACTATCACACACATCTGAAAGTGCCTACCCGCCAGTTGATCAAAAAACGCGACGGGTCAGAGGAAGCGATTTACGTGGGTGAAGGGGCTGACCATTACGCCCACGCCGAGGTTTATAGTCTGGTTGCGTCAAAGCATCCGCCGTTGCAGGTGAATACAAAGCCAACGGTGGTGACGCGCAGCCAGTTGGGATTCGATTAATCAAGGGAGGTAAAGGTCATGTGTTTTGATATGAAGCTAGAAAAACGGCGGCATATTCCGCAAGCAGCCGCGCCGGATGAAGCAGCGCGAGCGGCTGCGGCAACGTTGTTCCAAACGGCCGTTGATGCCTTGTTGTTTGGTGAATCATCTACAGAGGTAGTAGTTCAAGCTCCTATTAACCTGGAAGAATTACAGGCTCTTATGCAGGAGGCACGTAAACGGCCGTTCGTCACAGAAATCTGGTTTGTGGATCGGCCAGCGGAGTACGAGCAGTTTGTGACGCAATTCCCGCAAGGCGCAGAGCCTGTAGGTGTCTTGCCACTTGCCAGACTTGATATGCATGATTGGCGAACAGACGCATTCGACCCGCGCACAGAGGTGATAGCCTCACCTCTTGACGATGACGTGGCTGCCCTGCTGCGCCGGGGCAACATGGAGAAGATTGTCTGGCCGTGGATATGCGCCATTCCTGGTATATGGCTGCACTGGTCAGACGGCCGTTATCAGATGGTTTTGACCGAAGAGGGGGCGATCTAATTGTCGGCTGATGAGTTTATGCGCGATTCGCTGACGCCACAGGGCCGCGCCGGACGTGCAGTTTACCTGCTGGTCACGCAAGGCCCTATGCGTTCGGATGAGTTGGCCGACGCGATGGGCTACCGCTCGCGTCATAGCATCTATGACTTATTAGGCAACCTGAGCCAGGCCGTACCCATCTTTTATGATGAAACAAAGGGCGTTTGGGGCATCCTGAATCGAGACGGAGAGATATGAACGAACAAAACGAAACAATAAATCAGGTGGTAACGGCCGTCTGCGCGGCATGTTCCCAAGAGTTCCAGGTGGAGCAAAAAGTCAGAGAACGTTTGGTCACTGTACGCGATGAACCTAACGTGAAAGAAGTCGGGTTGCAGTGCCCGCATTGTGGCGACTGGACGCACGCATACTTCACGACAAGCAAAACACGTCGTCACATGAACTCTATGAAACGAGAGATAGCTCTATATCAGCACATGCGAACGGAAGCACGACTTAAGTCGGTACGCCGCGCTCAGGATAAATACAAGGCGGTTTTTGAAAAAGAACAGAACAGATTGCGCCCGTTGTTTGGGGTGCAGTCGCCTACAGTGGACGGGCTGGGGCAGCAGATTGTAGACATACCGAAGGATGGTGAGAAATGATTTACCCGGACAGTATGCTGACTGAGTGGGCGACTGGTGGCGGCTTACGGCCGTTTAACCCGGATTTGGTTAATCCGGGCAGTGTAGACCTTTGTTGGTCTGGTAGTTTCCGGCGGGCGAGAAAACCGGCGGGGGATGCAATCGCGTCGGCGAAGGGGTGGAAAGGCGACTACGGCGACAACGTGCAATTTACCGACTTACTGGTACTCATGCCCGGCGAACTGTATTTGCTGGACACCGCTGAGTACATCGTCATCCCCGATGACACCTGCGGTGACGTCAAGCTGAAGAGTTCGCTAGGCCGTGTGGGCCTGGAGCATTTACACGCCGGTTGGTGCGACCCCGGCTTTTCCGGCACGCTGACCCTGGAGGTGACCAATATGGCTCCCTGGCCCATCGAGATTCACCTCGGCGACCCCATCGTGCAGTAGGTGCTGATGGCGATGTTAATGCCGCCCAACAAAACGTACCGGGACACCGGCCGTTACAATGGGCAACGAGAGCCGCAGATTGCCTTGCCGCCGAGGGACACAGCCGTGCCATATGGGGACAGCCTCTTTGCCGGGATAGAGATATCAGACAACGCTTACGCAGTCATCATTCGCCAGGGCGGAATTAATCGGGACGGCCGGGCGCGCCGGCAGTTGCCGTGCCCTGTGCTGCACAGCCTTAGAGAGGTGGAGGCGTTGTTGCGCAAACACAATGTCGAAAGATTTGTAATTGGCGGGGGCCGCCACCAAGAAGCGGCGAGCTTATTGGTGGCATCATTCCCCCCAGGTGTAGGGTGGATTGGGCGTTTTGTCGATATAGACCCATTCATGGCATGGTGTCCAGAAAGTCATGGGGTCATCATAAGTCGCAAGCGGTTGCTAAAAGAAATAGGAGACACGCCGCCTTTCAATTCGGATTTAAAGTTGCTGCCCGATGCCGAACTGTTCTGCCTGGTGGCGGCTGTGAGAAGTTTAGGTTTTGATGCGCTTGGCGGAGAGACGGACACGGCCGTGATGGGAGCGCCAACGCGCGTCACCCCTGCCGCGCCTGACGTGCTATCCTACGTCCTGACCACTCTGGAACATCATCACATGAGCCGTCCAGGAA
>CALFEW010000211.1 GCA_937958365.1 uncultured Chloroflexota bacterium
AGATTTTTTGCCCTGGCCAACGACGCTCACCGGGCGATGGCGAAATCGCCCAACGCCTGTGCCCCAGACCCAGGCGACCTCTCGCGCATCTACCATCAGCTTCAGGAGTGTACTCCACGGCAAAATGTCCCGGTTGAAATTGGTTGAGGTCACACCGCCGGACACGGCCGTTATCCTCTACCCGCATCCCAACGCCCATAACCAGCCCGGCGTGTCTATGACCCACCGCAACCTGGTCAGCAGCGTGACGATGCTGACCCAATGGCTGCCGCTCCAACCCGGCCAGGAGACCAGCCTGGCGGTGATGCCTTTTTATGATGCTTTTGGTTTGACGGCCGTTTTTGCTGCCGGCATCGCCAACGCCGCCACCTTGCTCCTGATGTTGAACCCGCGAGACGTGGGGCAGACCTTGCAAGCCATCGAGCAGTTCCGCGTCACCTTTTTGCCCGGCGTGCCCAAATTGTTCGACGCGCTCATCCAACAAAACCAGGGGAAAAAGAGTGACCTGTCTCGCGTGCGTCTGGCGCTGAGCAGCAAGAGCGCCCTGACCCCGGCGCTGCGCCAACAATTTGAGGCTGTCACAAACGGCCGTTTGCTCAACGCCTATGGTCTGACAGAAGCGGGCGCTGTGGTGGCCCTGGACCCGGAACAAAAAACCCGGCCCGATACGGCCGGTCTCCCCTTGCCGGATACCGAAGTGCAAATTGCCGACGTCTCCTTTGGCACGGCCGCGCTGCCCGTCGGCGAAATCGGCGAAATCGTGGTGCGCGGGCCGCAAGTCATGGCCGGTTATTGGCAGCGCCCGGAGATTACCGCCGAGGTAGTGCGTACAGGACCAGACGGCCGTTCCGGTTGGCTGTTCACCGGCGATTTGGGCTACCTGGACAGCCAGGGCTACCTCCACGTCACCACCCAACGCCAAGCCCCCATTGCTCGCGGCATGAATCGCGCCCAGTTGTAATCGCGGGTCATGGTATTTGTGCCATAGTCATGCCGGGTAATGTGACCCGCGCCATGACTTCCAGCACATGCCCCATTTGCCATTCCCCATTATCCTAAAGCCAACAATTCATAACCCCATGCAGGCATTCTGGCCTGCGCTTCAATCCGCAATCCGAAATCCGAAATCAGGAGTTACCTATGTCCGAACCTATTTTGACGACTAAAAACCTGCAAAAATCCTACGGCGATTTTCAAGCCGTCCAGGGCATTTCCTTCAGCGTGCTGCGCGGCGAGATTTTTAGCCTGTTGGGGCCAAACGGCGCCGGCAAAACCACCACCATCTCCATGTTGAGTTGTTTGCTTACGCCCACCGATGGCAGCGCGACCATAGACGGCCGTTCCATCCCGCAAGATAACCTGGCTATTCGCAAGGTGATCGGTGTGGTTCCCCAAGAAATTGCCCTGTATGACGAACTGACCGCCCGCCAAAACCTGCAATTTTGGGGCCAGATGTACGACATGAAAGGCAAAGAGCTAAAGGACCGCATAGATGAAGTGCTGGGGCAGGTCAATCTCTCCGACCGGGCCAATGACCGCGTGGAAACTTTTTCTGGCGGCATGAAGCGGCGCATCAACATTGCCGTCGGCCTGCTGCATAAGCCCAAACTGCTCTTCATGGACGAGCCGACGGTGGGTATTGATCCACAAAGCCGGCGGCGTATTCTGGACATGGTGAAGGAACTGCGCGACCAGGGCATGACGGTGGTGTACACCACGCATTACATGCAAGAAGCCGAAGAATTATCGGATCGGGTGGGCATTATTGATCACGGCCGTCTCATCGCCCTGGGCACGCAAGATGAGCTGAAGCAAGTGGTCGGCGAGCAAGAAACCGTGCGCCTCAACTTTGGCGAAGGCCACGAAGCCAACGGCCACGCCGACCTGTTTACCGGCGTGGAAGGCATTCTGGCGGCGACTTCCCTCGACGGCGAGATCGTGCTGTCGGTGCAAGAAGCGGCGGCGGCGCTGCCGGCCATCGTTACACGGGCCAACGGCGCTGGGCTGCCTATTCGGGCCATCGAAATTGAAGAACCGAATCTGGAAGCCGTCTTCCTCCGCCTCACCGGCCGCGCCCTGCGAGACTGAGTTATAGTGAATGGTCAATTGCTAATGGTGAATTGGCAGTTGGTGGGATGAGTTTCTATGAACAAGATTTTGCGAATCGGTTGGAAAGATTTAATTGTATTGTTTCGGGATCGCGGGGCGCTGCTGTTGATGTTGGGCGCGCCGTTTGTGCTGACATTGGGCCTGGGACTGATTACCGGCTCGTTTTCCGGCGGCAACAGCAGCCTGGAGGGCATCGCCGTGGTGATTGTGAACGAAGATGATGGGCAACTGGGGCAGGTGTTGGAGGATCTGCTTTTCTCGCCTGACCTGGCGGATTTGCTGACCCCGGACACGGCCGTTTCCCCCGAAGCCGCCCGCCAACTCGTCAACAACAATGAAATCGCGGCCGCCGTTATTGTTCCGGCCGGCTTCACCGGCAGCATCCTGCCGGACACCAGCGGCGAA
>CALFEW010000212.1 GCA_937958365.1 uncultured Chloroflexota bacterium
GACCATGCCTCATCCTGTTCTTCCGCCGCCAATAAGTCGGCAAGAGCTTCTTCGGGCAGGCTGTCGTCGGGGGCAAAGGTAGGCAGCGGGGCGGCAGTCTGTGGGGCAGCGGCCGGTTCGCGGGCGTCTATCTCGACAGTAGCGGCCGGTTGATCGGCCACTTTGATGAGGGATTCTATCTGGCCGGCGTCGCTCTGCGGCGTCGGCGGGGTATTGTCCGTTTGAAGGGACAATGCGTCTGGTGTTACGGCCGTTACCACAACCACTTCTGGCGCAGGCACGGCCGTTTGTATCGGCTGAGGGTGTAGCAAATGAGCCACGGCGCGTTTCACGCGCTCGTCGTCGCCTACGGATTCCAGCGGATCTTTACGCAGGCGATGTTGCAAAGAAAGGGTCGCCACGCGGGCGATGTCTTCGGGTTCGGTATGGGAACGGCCGTCTAAAGCCGCCAGGGCAACGGCCGTGCGGCACAACGTCAATTCCCCACGATGACCGTCCACTTCCAGGCCAACACAGAGGCGTGCGGCCATTTCAATGGTCTCGTCGGTTAAGTCTACCTGGGTCACATTTCGCTGCGCCTGCAACAACTGCTGGCGCAATTTCTCCTGTTCCGGCTCCCAGGCAGCAGCAAATGCCAGCGGATCGTTATCATACGCCCGCCGCCGCCGCACAATCTCCACGCGCTCGTCAATATCGGTGATGGTGGTGATGCGGGCATGGAGGCCAAAACGGTCTAATAATTGCGGCCGCAAATCGCCTTCTTCCGGGTTGCCGCTGCCCACCAGAACAAAACGAGCGGGATGGCGAATACTGATGCCCTCCCGCTCGACTACGTTCACACCACTGGCAGCTACGTCCAGAAGCAAATCAACCAGATGATCTTCAAGCAGGTTGACTTCGTCAATGTAGAGGAAGCCCCGGTTTGCCCGCGCTAACAGCCCTGGCGCAAAAGCTTGCACACCTTCAACCAGAGCGCGTTCCACGTCCAGGGAACCGGCCACCCGGTCTTCAGTAGCGCCCAACGGCAGGTCTACCACCGGCACAGACCCTATCACCACATCTTGTACGCCTGCCGGATGCAAGGAGCAATGTGGGCAGACGGGCGATGGGGCCAGCGGATCGCAGCTATAGGGACAGCTTGCTACCCGATCGAGAGGGGGTAACAAGGCGGCTAAGGAACGAACGGCCGTACTCTTCGCCGTCCCCCGATGCCCCATCACTAAAACCCCACCAATCGTCGGGTCCGTTACGCATAAGAGCAGAGACAGCTTTAACTCTTCCTGCCCCACAATCGCAGTAAACGGAAACACCGGCTGCTGCCGCTGTGCTTGCTTCAATTCTTGCTGATTGCTCAGCCGCTCACCATGATGAACAACTGCTTCATGGTTAAGCGAACCTTCCTGTGACGTATTATTACGATTTAGCATGATATCGTTTTGGCGATCATGACTCCTTATTTATTTGCTTGATAGGTCTTCCACACACTGATCAGCAGGGGGACAAACCACAACAAAACAAGAACAGACGTAACCAAAAATGCAACACTGACTACCTGACCCCAAAATGTAAATACCATTTCGATTGCCTCCATTTTATTTGTTTATCGCAACACGACAAACGTAATACAAACTCGCTCATGATAATTGCTACCTCAACATCTGGCGTTGGGCGATGTGTAAATCGCCCAACGTCGTCAGAGATAGACACAATTTTCGCCAGATTTCAAGTGCTACTTAGCGGCTTCAGCCGTAAAGCTGGCAATAACTTCGGGTACGGCAGCTACCAAAACCTGAAAATCTTCGGCCGAAAGACCAGAATAATAAGCGTCCACCGGCACATGATAAACAAAATACGTGTCGCCCAAATTGACGATATTTGTATGGCCGGCAGGATAACTCCCCGACGCCTGCCAATATTGGGTGGCCGACAGAGCTTCAATCGAGAAGATCAGGCTGCCAGTATCACTGGTCTTGAACTGTAGTACGTTGCCCAGGTTCTGGGTTTCCAATTGACCAACCCACGCATCCGGCACGGTCACCGAAACATTATAGACAGGCCCTGTGTTACTGCCATCCACATAATTCATGGAAGTAGTAATCGCCGAACTGGCGACAGGCGCAACCGCATTACCACTGATCGCACCAGCACAACCTGTTAACGCCAGAGCGCTAACGACGAGTACAGTAAACAATACAAACCGCAATTTTGTAGACATCTTGTCCTCCTGATTTGAATAAATAATTTTTCTAAAACGCAAGTTGATCGGCCGGAAGCTCTTCCAGACCGGACCAGGGCAATTTGATCTCACTTACGTTTAACTGGCTCCCAATTCGGAAGACCAATAACAAAACAACCATTACCAATAACGTCAGCGAAGTCGCATAAACGATTGTATACCCTAACACCACACTTCCCGTCTGATATTGAGCCACATCCCGAATGACGCCACCACCAATTGTGCCTAATCCTTGAGCCATCGCCTGGACAATGCCCCACACTCCCAGGAGAAAACCCGCATGGCTAACATCAGTCAGCGACATCACCAAAATAATGCTCCCTACCATAAAGAGGCCACGCCCCGAACTGATCAGGACCACACCAACCCGAAAAGGACCAATCAACGTAGCATCACTGGCAATGCTGATTACTCCAAACCCGACTGCCCCTACAACGCACCCCAGGCCAATCAACAAGACGGGGGGTACTTTGCGCCACAGCAAAAAACCAGCCAGCGTGACGCCGACAATCGTTGCCACACCCCACAAAGCAGTGAGTTGCATCGTTGCCGAAACGCTCATGCCCAGAACTTGTCCACCGTACGGCTCTAGAAGCACATCGTGGGTGGCAAATGCCATGGTAGCCATAAAGACAACCAGGAAGAAACCTTTGACAACTTTCTTGCCGCTAAGTAAACGCAGCGATTCCCAGAGCGTCATACGAATGCGAACTACTTTCAAGTCGGATTTGACTGTGCCGTCACGATTCAGGCTTTCTTGTTTCCAAAGCGCAATCACCGTCAGACATACAAAGGTCATGGCCGAGCCTTGCATAACGCGGATCAGCAGCATGTGCGAGTAGTCCACTAGAAGACGGCTGACAATAACAGCGCTTACGATAGTGCCTAAAACCAACATGCCCCAGAGAAAGGTGAGAACCTTGCCCCGTGATTGTGGCGGCGTGATGTCACTGACGAGAGCCAGGTAGATCGTCTCTACGATGCTTACGCCAGCGCCATAAGCAAGAAAAATTACGGCACAGATGAGCAAAGCCAGCCAGAATGGGATAGAGCCTGCGCCGCTCAACAAGATTAAAGCAAAAGGAGCCAAAGCAAGGCCAGCATAAGTAAGCATGACGCCCATGACCAGATAGGGCATACGCCAGTTACCCAAAGAACGCGCCTTATCCGAACGGTAGCCAATCACTGCACGGATGGGCGAGACGAAGTAATGCAAGGAGATGAGAAAGGCCACCGCCGCCGCAGAGATTTTCATGTCACCGATGAGGACACGGTTTAGCGTACCGGTTACTGGAGCCAAAGAAAGACCAACCCCGAATTGGAAGAGGCCTAACCTTAAGACACCTAACCATTGCTTTGTGCCAGGGTGATTATCAGACCAGACCTGCATCGGGTAAAAAAGCCCTAGCAACCATTGTTTTAACTTTAGAAAAGGCCGGATCAGATTCATACACTTCTCTCAGTTTAACCGGGATGGTAATACTTGCTCTAGTATCTCGGCTGTTACTTCCTGCAAATTTTTTTTGTGCGCTAAGGACTCCACTTTCATCTGGATTTCACGGCTGGCGGATATGCGCGCCAGGAAGGGCATTTTTTCCAGGGAGGCATCAAGAAGAGTTTTGGCCTCTGGCCGCCAGGGAAGGTTGCCCGGTTTGTCGTGTTGTGAAGCGGAAGACGCCACAGTTCCGTTGCTAGCTCGCTGTTTTTGGGCGTAAGCTGTATCTACCGGCAAGAAGTTGAAGAGTACTTCATACAGGCGGTTGACGATTTCTTGCAGAATGTGAACGGTTCCACGGTAGCCCATGAAGGGCGTCCCTACGGAACGCCTGACGATAGGCCCAGGAAACGCTGCGGGTATGAAGTTGGTGTATTGTGCGCCAGCTTCGCTGAGGTAGATTTTTTCGTTGATGGAGCCAAAAACAAAGGCAGGCGGACGGCCGTGTAGCTGTTGGCGGACGGCTTCATTGTCCATTTCGCCGGGGCGGAGTGGACGTGAAGCGGCAAACGCTATCGGCATTCCCATCTCTTCGCCCAGGAACTCTTTGAGTCCATCTACGTAAGTGCCACAGGCGACAATGCCCAGGTTTGTCGTACCGAACCAGTCGCCTTGCGGCCCTTTCCACAGGTCCCAAACCGCCTGGAGGGTGGTTTGTTTTTCATGTTTGATGAAAGCTGCCGCCTGTTCTTCGGTTCCCAGCAGCCGGCCGATTTTCTGGATGAACTCTGTCGTGCCGCGCATTCCCATAGGGGCGTGCAGCCAGGGTTGTCCCAGGGCTTCGGCCAGGGCTTCGGCCAGCGTGTGGCCAAACTCTTTGTACATCACCACGTTCACCTGGGCTTTCGCCAGTTGGGCAATGTCTGCGAGTCTGGCTTCTATGGGGAAGACCAGGTTGACATGACCGCCGGCGCCTTCGATCAGGCGGCGGATTTCGTGTAAGTCAGCAGCCGAGTTGAAGCAGCCGTAGGTTGGGCCAATGATGTTGACCAAACCGGGTTGTACAGCAACGTTGGCGGCTTTCTCACGGCCGTAATTCTCCCACAACCACGACAGCACCCGGTCCCGCCCCGTCCATTCATCGTCCGACAACGATTCGCTGTGGAAGAATGTGGAACCCGGTTGCAGCCGGGTGACCAGGTCGGAAAGGTCGGAACCGATCATTTCGCTTTCGGCGGTGGAAACGACGATGAGGTGTTTTCCTTCAAGCAGCCCTTCGTTCCGCAGGTTTTCGTAGGTGCGCTGCACGGCCGTTGCCGTGCCGCTGCCGCCCACTTCCTGCTCCCGAATGACCGACGGAGTAATATTTTCGATGTGCGGGATAGCGTCGGTGTAATCGGGAACGGCCGTGGCAACCAGGTTAAAGCAGCCAATCGGCGCATCACAGATGACATGGACGTCCGGCATGGCACACATCGTCCAGACGGCCGCCCAATAACTGCTTGTATCCGACAGGTCACGAATGACTTTAGGCATGAGTAGCCTCCTCATTCGCCGCCCCCGCAAAAAAATCTTGCATCCACTGATACCGTTCGCCGCGTTCCAGCGTCTGGCGGATAAAACCTAAAGTCGCCGCCATGCCAACGCTCAGGAAAAACGGCCGTGAAGCCAACTGATTGGTGAAGTACATCGCCGGAATGCCCCGTTCCTTCGCCACACTACAAAAAGGAGTCGTGCCAAACACCAGGTCGGGTGGATATTTATCCAGGGCAGCTACGTCATCTTCCAAAGATTTGCGGTAAACCACTTCTTGCGTTCCCCGCGCCCGCAGCCACATCTCATCTGGCAACACCAGCGGATCCTGACCAATCGAGGTAGACACATAAGGCACTTCGGCGCCTGCTTCTACCAGCAAACGCGCATAAGCCAGTTCCGACCCTTCGTAACCCGTGACAAAGATACGGCCCGAAAGAGGCTGCGCCGCAACCATCGCCTGCGCTCTGGCTCGCTCCTCTTCGGCCACCTCATCCACCAGCCTGGGATCCAGCGAAAGCAGGGAACCCACCGCCTTCAGCCAGGCGTAAGAGCCGCTAACGCCCACCGGCGCACCGCCAACAATGGGAATATCCCACGAGCGGAAGAGCGCCATCGTTTCCTTGTAAAAAGGATGCAGCGGCGCCAGCGCCCCGGCGCGCCCGACCTGACGCAAATCATCAATGGAACGACCGGGCAGCGTAATAGTCTTCTCCACGCCCATGCGACGCAGTAGACCATCTATCGCCAGAGGATCGGCCGGGAAAACTTCACCAAGCAGAACCAGAGTCTTTTTCTCTTTCTGCCCTTCCCGGTCACCCAGGCGTCGCAGCAAAGCCGCTAACGCCACGTCCTTGGCTTCAGGATGAGAATGAATGGCATAGGCAGGCACGCGCACCAACACAACGTCCGCGTCGCCCACCCGTTTCGGCAACATTTCTTCAGGTAAACCCGCCGTCTCTGCTACACAAAGCGAAACCACCGGAATCAACTTGCACCCAGGTTCCCGCGCTGCCACGTCAATCGCAGCGCGAGTTCCTTCCACCACTTCGCCAGCCATCAATTCGGCCGTGCCCAATTGTGGCGCGAGGATAGATTTGCGTGCCCCGTAAAAATGTGTCACGAACGTAAGACCGTACAAACACCCGGTATCAGTCGCCATAACCGGATGCGCACCCTCAATACGCGCGAGGATGCGCAGTGCGCCAAACGCCGGACACATACTCTGCGGATGAAGCTGACAAGGTTTAGATTCCGTTTGTGACGGTTTCAGTGGAATAGATTCCAACATAATCCCTTTATTGAGACTGCCCGCCCCGCAAATTGAGCCACGATTCTGCCAGCGCTTTGTATTTGCCGCATACCAACAACTGCGGCTAAAGCCTGGCGGTTTCGAGGACCAATCCTATCAGGCGTCTTGTTTCGCTGCGCCTTTGTCTGCCGGGGTCAGTTTGACAACCATACCCGCAGGCGTTTGCGCCACAACTTCTTTCTGAACGGCCGTACCGCTTTCTCCGCGTTTACGCAGAT
Source organism: uncultured Chloroflexota bacterium (assembly GCA_937958365.1). Classification (GTDB taxonomy): domain Bacteria; phylum Chloroflexota; class Anaerolineae; order Promineifilales; family Promineifilaceae; genus Leptovillus. The sequence goes on from CALFEW010000212.1 coordinate 6,735, forward strand.
AGGTGCGCCGGGCATGTTTATCGCTCAGGAAGGCAGAAGCAATAAACCCAACAATGATCAGCGCCAGAGGTCCGTAACAAAGTACGAGACCAGAATACTGAAAATCTGCAAACATAGCATCCTCCTTAATGGTTTAATAAATCGAACCAACTTTAGAATATGACGGTATGAGCGCTTCTCTCATTTTGTGGGGAACAATGTAGAAGCCCTCTCCCAATTCAATCATGTTAATGAAATGGCAACCTCTGCCGATAGTCCAGATTGAAGCCTGTCCTATCCTGCGCCTAATAATAAGATGGCGCATCTACATACCGGATATCAATCAACGAAAAAGATTGGCCGGTACGAGCCAGAGCAGACAAAAATGCCACTTTGTTTGTCAGGTCAGACGCTTCACCCAAACGAATTTCGGTTGCGCCAGACGTAACGGTAATGCCCTCTTCCTGATCCCGATCCAGTCCGGTGACGTGGATGCCAATGGCTTCCATCATTTCCTGGACTCTTAGCTGCACGGGGTCTGTTACGTGAACCTGCCGCACCGGCATGAGCGTCAACTCAGTCAGGAATGGTTCAGGGACGAAGGTGTTTTCGCTGAACAGATCGGCGTTGGTGGCCGCCAACGGCCGTCCTGCCGGCTCTTGCGCGTCAAAAACAGCCAGGAATTCATCGTACTCCAACGGCCGGTAATCGGTGCAAGGTGGAATTTCACGCCGGGTAATTCGCCCGGCCAGGTTAGCAAAAATAGCCTCGAATTCGTCTACGCCCAGAGCCAGTTTGCAGGCATCCGCCAACACCCGAACCTGATGGTTCAGCGGTATACGGGTCAGAATGGGCAAACCGGTAGCCGCTGCATACCGATCGGCCGTGTCTGAGCCATCGTCCCGATTGACAATCAGGCCAAGCAGTTGCGTGGATCCGCCCATGGATTGGAAATAACGCGCCGCCTGGGCAATATTGTTCGCCGCGTAAAGCGACTGCCGGTCATGCCCCACGACGATGATGACTTCTTCGGCCAGCGAACGGGCCAGCGGCGTGGCAAAACCGCCGCAAACCACATCGCCCAAGAAATCCATGACGACGTAATCTAACTGCCAACGATTCATGCCCAGGCGTTCCAGCACTTTGAAGCCGTGCGATATGCCCTGGCCGCCACAACCGCGCCCCACGTCCGGGCCGCCAATCTCGCAGCCAAAGATGGGGACGCCAGGGGCTAATTCATTGCGGAAGATCACGTCGCCAACTTCTATCTGGTCTTCAGCGCCGCGTTCTTTGTAGCCGCGCCACACTTCGCCCAACGTCGGCAGCGAATGCCCATTGAAAATTGTGTTGCAGGAATCGTGTTTGGGATCGCAGCCCAGTTGCAAGACGCGATGACCGTCGAAGGCGAGGCGTGCGGTTAGATTGGAAGTTGTAAAACTTTTCCCGATCCCCCCCTTGCCATAAATCGCTAACATGCGAGCAGTCATGACGTCTCCTATTAGTTAGACCGGACGGCCGTCCAATCCAACACAAGCTTCAGGCATCCCTGATCGGTCAGGGCAACCTGGTAAGCGGTACTTACGTCTGAAACCGGCAGTTCGTGGGTAAACAAAGACGATACGTCTAGTTTGCCCGCGGCTATCTGGTCGCGGCAGCGCAGCAAATCGCCAGGCGCCCATTCTTTGGCCGTTAGCAGCTTTGCCTCTTTGAGGAAGAGCGGCATGTAGGGCAGTTGGAGCGTCTGGTAATAA
>CALFEW010000213.1 GCA_937958365.1 uncultured Chloroflexota bacterium
CCAACTCTTCTAGAGTTGGCCCTTTCGGTCATCCATTCAAAGCGGTCGCTTATTTCAACTCGATGACAGCGCCGGCTTCTTCCAATTTCGCTTTGGCGTCGGTCGCAACTTCTTTGCTGACGCCTTCCATCACTGTGCCCAGGCCATCTACAACTTCTTTGGCTTCTTTCAGGCCCAAACCGGTCAAAGCGCGAACTTCCTTAATGACGTTGATCTTCTTCGGCCCAATGTCCTTAATGATCACGTTAAATTCGGTCTGCTCTTCTTCTTCAATAACCGGTTCGCCGCTGCCGGCCATCATCGGCATCATGCCCATCATCGGTGCAGCAGCGCTAACGCCCCATTTTTCTTCCAACATTTTCGCCAACTCAGCCGCTTCCATTAGATTCAGGCTGCTCAGTTCTTCTACGATTTTCGCTAAATCCGCCATTTTAAACTATCCTCCAAATTGAGTTCTATTTCTTGGTTAAAACAACAAAACAACAAATGAATGATTAAGCCGCTTCCGCCGCTTCTTCACTCTTGGCATACGCATCAATAACATTGATGATTTGACGCACGCCATTGGTAATTACAGATGCAATATTGGTTGCCGGGGCATTGATAACGCCAATCAACTGCGCTCGCAACTGCTCCAGAGGGGGCAGTTTTGCCAGGGTTTCCACTTCCGCAGCCGACAGAATACGTCCGCTCACAATTGCGCCCCGAACCACCATGTTCTCATCCGTTCTCGCAAAATCCACCAGGGTTTTAGCCAGCGTCGGTACTTCGTTCATGGCAAAGCCGGTGGCTATCTGCCCCTTTAGAATTTCCTCAGGGATGGGGTGGTCAGTTTGTTCAAGAGCGATCTTAAGCAAAGTATTCTTCGTGATGTGGAAATGGCCCTCGGCTTTAACTATTTCATCACGCAGAGCCTCCATCTTTTTGACATTCATACCTTTGTACTCAGTCATAAAAATGGCCTGACTCTCCTTGATAAGCTCCGTATATTGCGCTACTAATTCATCTTTCCGAGCTTTTGAAATTGCCAAAGGAATTCACCTCCTTGCCAGATAATAAAAAATCCTCACACTGGCTTGTGTGAGGATTCTAATTGACGCATACAACCTGTACCCGTAGGCACAGAGAATGAATGACACAGTTTGAACCCCCACCTCGGTTGGTAATTTTAAGGCATGAACAGCTTATATTTTGCCGCTTCCGCCACCAACTGTCTTAAGCAGGAATCAGTAAGTTGTTACAAGGCTCTATAGAGCGAACGGTATTTTACAACGTCGCTTCCATTGTATCAAGTCGAATGCCAGGCCCCATGGCATTGGCTACTGTTAGACGACGAATATAGGTGCCTTTAGCTGCGGCCGGACGGTTGCGTTTCACCGCATCAATTACGGTTTGCAGATTTTCTCGCAGTTGTTGTTCGGTGAAGCTGGCTTTGCCGATAGGGGCATGAACGTTAGATGTCCGGTCTACCCGAAATTCTACACGACCTGCTTTTGCTTCTTCGATCAGGCGCGGCAGGTCCGCTCCAGGGGCCACAGTGCCGGCTTTGGGGTTGGGCATCAGACCACGGGGACCTAAAATACGGCCCAAACGGCCCACTTTACCCATCATTTGCGGCACAGCGATAGCCACGTCGAAATCAGTCCAACCACCTTGAATCTTTTTGACCATTTCATCGTCGGCGATGAAATCTGCGCCGGCTTCTTCGGCGATACGGGCGTCTTCACCTTCGGCGAAGACAAGCACACGCACGGTTTTACCCAATCCATGCGGCAGCAGCACGACGTCGCGCACTTGCTGGTCCGCATGTCGGGGATCAACCCCTAAACGAAAATGAACTTCCACCGTCGGATCAAAGTTTGTGTACACGGTTTCTTTGATCAATTTGATGGCTTCTTCTCGAGTGTACAACTTGTCGCGGTCAACTTTGGCGGCCGCTGCTAAATATTTACGTCCTCGTTTTGGCATGATTGCTCCTTGTGGTTTTATCGAACTAAAATGGTTCTCCCACGCTTATGAAATATTACTTTTCGATAGCAATGCCCATACTACGGGCTGTACCAGAAATAATCTTCATGGCGCTGTCTACGTCACGCGCATTCAGATCTTTGAGTTTAATTTCGGCGATTTCCCGGAGTTGATCTTGGGAAATCGTGCCAGCTTTGTCACGATTCGGTACGGCCGAGCCGCTCTTGACGCCCGCTGCTTTTCTAAGAAGGTCAGCCGCCGGAGAGGTCTTGAGGATGAAAGTGAAACTACCATCCTGGAAGACTGTCACTTCTACGGGGACAATTTGTCCAACCATGCTGGCGGTCTTGGCATTATATTCCTTGCAAAACTGCATCAGGTTAATGCCCTGGGGGCCAAGCGCCGTACCGACTGGGGGGGCCGGGTTGGCTTTGCCGCCGTTAATCTGAATTTTTACAACTGCTTTGATTTTCTTTGCCATTTCATTCTCCTTGGAGTCCAGGCGCCTACGTGAAGAAGGCTCCTCCTAACATGAAACAATGAATTGTGATTGGCGAAACACCATTAATCACAATTCATTGTTTGCTTAAAGATGAAGGTTATTCGTGCGCTATTAAACTTTTTCGACGTGCAAGAAATCGAGTTCAACCGGAGTTTCACGGCCAAAGAAGGAGACCATGACACGAACCTTCGCTTTTTCCTGGTCAATTTCTGACACGGTGCCGATGAAATCAGCAAAAGGACCGGTTCCGATGCGCACTTTTTCGTTAATTTGGAAATCAAACTTGACTTTAGGCGCTTCAGCTTCCATGCGGTTCATAATTTTGGCGACTTCTTCGGGACGTAGTGGGGTGGGGTCATTGCCCATGCCCACAAATCCGGTGACGCCAGGGGTGTTGCGGACAACGTACCAGGAGTCTTCGTCCAGAAGCATTTGCACCAAAATGTAACCGGGAAAAACACGACGCTCGACAGTGCGCCGTTTGCCATCTTTAATCTCGATTTCTTCTTCCGTGGGGACAATGACGTCGAAGATTTTATCTTGCATCCCCATGGTTTCGATGCGCTGCTCGATGCTGTGGCGAACTTTGTTTTCGTACCCTGAATAGCAGTGAACAACATACCAGAAACGGCCGTCTTCCTGTAGAGAAGCGCCAGAATCAGCTTTTGGCATTTCTTCGCCTAGAAGATTGAGGTCGTTAACTTTATCATTCATCTTATCACTCATCATATCACCGCTTATCAGGTATATACAACGTTAAGCACCGATGAGAGTCCGAATAAGCATATGAATTGATTGAGAAAAAAGGAGGTCCCATACCCACAAGAAAGCAGCCATTAAAGTTGAGACCGCTAAAACGATAGCCGTGAGTCGCCATGATTCCTGACGAGTTGGCCAGGTTACTTTTCTCAATTCCCCACGAGTTTCACGAAAATAGCGAGTAATTGGATTGATCTGCTTGACGGCTTTCTTGTCAGCTTTTTTCGCTTTACTTTGCTTGGGCTTTTCGGTTTTTTCTTCTTCTACTTCTACTTCATCTTCTTCTCTAGTCACAACGCACCATGATTTTATATAGTTAACCTCCGGATTGGCTTCCCAACCCGGAGGTTTCACAGGGGGTGCAGGAATCGAACCCGCAGCCTACGGTTTTGGAGACCGTCGCTCTGCCAATTGAGCTAACCCCCTACGTGCTGCAATTATTATATCACCTTAGCGCGTTTCGCGGTGAACTCGGTGTTGACGACAGCGCGGGCAGTATTTCTCAAGTTCCATACGCCCCGGATCGTTACGCCGATTCTTCTCGGTTAAATAATTGCGTTCTTTACACTCAGTACAGGCCAGAGTGATGTGCAGACGAACAGCTTTCTTTGCCATGATGATTAACCTGCTGAAGGGGTGCAAACACTTGCACCCCTTCCAAATAGTTGTCTAATTTATTTAATGATCTGGGTGATGACGCCAGCGCCAACCGTCAGACCGCCTTC
>CALFEW010000214.1 GCA_937958365.1 uncultured Chloroflexota bacterium
CTTCGTGTGGTAAGAGGAGTGTTATCTTGAAATTGAGGTAGCGGGGTGGTTAACCACGTCGGTCACAACTTGTACCGGGCAATTTGATTGGGCAGTGTTGGCGCCGGTGTTGGTGGCGGTATGAGGGGACAAGGATAGGGCAAATCAGCGGGCAGATTGAGGCAAGCCTTTCAGCAGCGGTAGGGATTAGACGATTCGTGATTCCAGTGTCAGGCTCAAGGCGGCGCAGAAAGTCTGCCCGCTCTCATCCAGAACAGTGGCAACGTCCAGAGGTGGGAAAAACGCCTGACCGTAGCGATCGAGAACGGCCGTGGCGTGATAACTGCCCCACGTCACGCTGGCTTGCAAAGGCGGTGGCTCTGTGCCGCTCGTCGCGGCAACAAAAAGCAGGAGGGTGGGCTCACCGGGATTCTCTACATCCAGATTAACTTCCAGCAGCACACTCACTTGAGACCCACCGATGGCGAATTCGTCTTCGAGCAGAATGACGCTTTGCTCGTCCAGCAGGTTATCGTAGGCGGAGCGGTAAACCGGCGACATGGGAGCTGGGAAGCAGCGCGTGAGATAATCGCCGAGCAATTGCCAGGCAGCCTGCCAACCGGAAGGTGTGTGGCGAACGGTGGGCTGGGGGGAAACGGCCGTGTGCAGGAAGCTAAGGTCGGGTTTGGGCATAGGCGGCATGGCCGATGGCTGATTGGGTTCTAGAGCGGCGAGGAGATCGAGGAAGGTTTGGCGGAGACGGCCGTTGGTCAACAGGTGACGATAGGCTTCCGGGTATTTGCGGGGCACATCTACGCCGCGAAGTGCATCTTGAACAATTAGTACCAACATCGCATCATCTTCCATGCTGTCTGACGAGGCAGATAGGTCGTCAAATAGCGTATTGGCCGATGGCGGCCAGGCCGCCGCGTCGGTGGTAAGGCGTTGGCGTAACGCGGCGATTTTTTCATCTGTTCCCGAAGCCGATTCTGGCGGTTCAGGTAGAAATTGATTGTGGGTCTCTTTACTCATTTATGCCGATTTATCCCAAGAATCTTACGTAGTTGTTTTAGGGCGTCAAAATGACGCTTGTAAATGGCGTTGGCGCTTAAGCCTAAATTGGCAGCAATCTGTGGCAGAGGTTGCCCCTCAAAATAAAACTCCCAGATAACCGCCTTCTGATTTTCGCTTAGCTTTGCTATCGCATCTAGCAAGGACTGTTTTTGAGCGAAATCAGCCTCTGGACTGGGAACAGACAATTTATCAGAGACCCTAAGCCCTTCGTCCGCTTCCGACAAATCTATTTCATCTATTACGGCATAAGCCCCAAGACGTTGCATATATTTGGAACAGACGTGATGGGTAATCTTGCAAGCCCAGGCGTCGAACTCGCAGTCATAAGGATAGTGGGCGCGCATGATTTCCGGCCCAACTTCTTGCGTGATTTCAAGGGTGCAAGTTGTTTGCACAGCCCTATCCAGATCCCATCGGTTCAGGAAGCAGTAGGTCCACTGCCGGACCTTTTCTAACAGCGTTTCCCAGGTTTCATTGTCTTTTTGTCGCTGAACGCGGTCCAGATAGTCATGGTCTATTTCATAATGGGTGGCTACTTGTAAAACATATGCTTGAACCGTTTCGTGCGGATTGAGGCACAAATATTGATGCGGCCGGCCACGCTGCTCGTTAATGCGCAAGATGGGTTGCAACGCATCGGTCAAAGTTCCTCCCAACTCCGACCGCAGTTGTTCTAGTGCTTGCTCTATTGAAAGTGGGTCGTCTTCTGCCTGGCTCATGATGGAATGCTCCTGTGTTGTTTAAGTTAAACGCTTGGACCGGAGAGGAATTATATGGGGAACGGCCGTTAACGTAAAGCAAAAACCGACAAATAACAGGAGAAAACAGCAAAGTTAGGATAAGAGTACTAATTTGCAGAAGTTGAAGGTAAGGGACGTAAGAAATCGGGGACGTAAAGGAATAACTAAGACAGTGTTAAAGAAAATTTTCACATAGACGCCGTGTGTGTGCAAAATGGTTTTGATGAAAGGAGCGCCCTATGACTGAAGAAGACGCCGTCATGACGGTCAAAGAAGTTTCGGCTTATCTTCGATTAGCTGAATCCACGGTGTATAAGCTGGCCCAGGAGGGGCAGTTGCCGGGGCGAAAGGTAGGCGGCGCCTGGCGTTTTTCGCGGAAGGGGATAGAGGGGTGGTTGGGGGAACGGCCGTTAACCACTACGGCCCAGATTGCCGATCAAACTACGGAGTATTAACAATGGCCCTCATTCCGTTGACCCATGGCG
>CALFEW010000215.1 GCA_937958365.1 uncultured Chloroflexota bacterium
TCCCGACGGTCTGGTAAGCGATCAATTGATTGGGCGAATCTTCTTGGTTGTGCAGGTTGGGATGCTTATTTACTGGCTATGCGAAGCACTTTGACAATCGGGGCAGGTCTTTCTGGCTTTGACGACAAAAACCAGTTCTTCCGGCATGTAATAGGCCGGGCCGGCGCACGCCACGCACAACGGCCGTTCCCCCCACATCATCTCCCGCTCATTGATGATCTCTTCGCCGCAGACGGCGCAATTCACCCGCACCCCGGCGCGGCTGACAATCTGGCCGATGGGCGTCTGGAGGCGCACCGGTTGGATGGTGAGTAATTCGGCGTCGGGCATGTGCTGGTAGCCGACGAGTTGGGCGTAGTAATGCTTTTTTTCGTCGGGAGCATAGGCGTAAGCCTTCTGGCGCACGTCAAGTTGGGGGGCAATGCGCACGGCCGTTTCCGTTTTCACATCCACCAGCGTCACCGCTATCTTGCCATAATCGGCCACCCGCAGCGTGCGATGGCGCACCGAGCAACCGGTAGCCGCTTCCAACCCACTGCTAAAACAACCGTCTGTTTCCACAATCGCCAGCAGCCGCTTATCTGAGCGCGGTATCTCCAATCCCAGGGCGGCCGCGCCGGCCAGCCCCATGCGCGCCCCCAACACCTGTCGCGGGCACAAATGCTTGTGCCACGACGACGAAAGTTCAAGAATGTTATCGAGTAGGGTCATCGGTCTATTGCCTCACGTGAGAATCGTCACGGTGTCACCGCCGACAATGCGGACGGCGAGTGGGCGTAACGGCCGTTCCGCCGGCCCCCCTGCCAACGCCCCATCCGCCGCAAACTGGCTGCCATGGCAGGGACACTGGAAACCGGGCGACCCGCCCGCCGGCTGCACCAGGCAGCCCATATGCGGGCAGACGGCATCTACGGCCGTTAACACCCCCGCCGCCTCGGCCTCGTGGCGCACCCACGCCCGCGCCTCGCTGACGTAAGTCGTGGAGCCAGGCGGGAAATCGGCCAGCTTCCCGGCTACCACCACGGGCGAAGGGCCAGAAGGCAGCCCCTCCGCCCGCAAAAAGCGCCCCACCTGATACAGCAGGACGCCCATCGCCGCCACCCACCCGCCATGCGTCAGCAGCAGCAAAAAGCGCCGCCGGGATAAATCAGAAGGTTGTGTTTCGTCGTTCATAGTTGACTGGAGATTGGAGATTAGAGATTGGAGACTTGCTCAATCTCCAATATCTAATCTCCTCCCCGCTCATACGCATGGCATT
>CALFEW010000216.1 GCA_937958365.1 uncultured Chloroflexota bacterium
TCATGCCATCGTCATCAATCTCACCAACCACGACGCCGTCATCCTGGTTGTGGACGATAACGAAGGGCTGGTGGAACTGCTGGATCGGTATCTCACCGGCCACGACTGCCGTGTCGTTACCTCCACCAGCGGCCCCGAAGGGCTAAAACTGGCCCAAGAGCTTATCCCCGACGCCATCATTTTGGATGTGATGATGCCCGGCGCGAGTGGCTGGGAGATATTGCAAACTCTGCGCAGCCAGCCGGAGACCGCTACTATTCCCATCGTCGTCTGCTCTGTCTTTAATGACCCCGATCTGGCTTATTCCCTCGGCGCGACCCGTTTCCACGCCAAACCCATCACCCGCGACGCTATCCTCGCCACCTTGCAGGAATTGGGCATTGTTTGATGGTTGGTTCGTTTATCAGTTGCCACCTATCAAAAAACCATCCAACAGACCAACCAACAAACCATCCAACCTGTGCAAACTGCCCAAAGAATGGCATAAGTTTGTCGCACAGATGTCACAATCGCCATTGTATTGTGCCCGGTTTCTCGTTATAGTGGCAGATAACAACCCCCAAACTTAACCTCGGGGCTGTGTCTGTGGTTCATGTCTATCTAATGAGGAGAATGTAGAGATGAAGAAAACCCATTATTTACCTTTTGTGTTGATGATCGTATTGGCCCTGTTCCTGGCGGCCTGCGGCGGCGGCGCGACCGAAGAAGCGGCTGAAGAACCGGCGGCGACGACTGCACCGGAAACGGCCGTTGAAGAACCCGTCGAAGAACCGGCCGAAGACGCCGAAGCAGCCGACAGCGGCAGCATGGTCGAGGTCTTCTCCTGGTGGACCGGCGGCGGTGAAGCTGCCGGTTTGGAAGCCATGATCGAAGTCTTTGCTGAAAAATACCCGGACATCGAATTCATCAATGCGGCCGTGGCCGGTGGCGCTGGCACTAACGCCCGCGCTGTGTTAGCCACCCGCCTTCAGGCTGGCGACGCCCCGGATAGCTGGCAAGGCCATGCCGGACAGGAACTCATCGGCACCTACGTTGCCGCCGGGCAGTTGGAACCGTTGAACGACCTCTACGAAGAAAACGGCTGGCTCGAAGTCATGCCGGCCACCCTGATCCCGTTGATTTCGCAAGATGGCAACATCTACTCCGTGCCGGTGAACATCCACCGCGCCAACGTCCTCTGGGCGAACCCCACCGTCCTGGCCGACAATGGCATTGAAATGCCCGCGACCCTGGACGAATGGTTTGCGGCGATGGATGCTTTGCAAGCGGCCGGTATGGATGCCCCGCTGTCCATGGGTGAACAATGGACTGCCATGCACCTGTTCGAGACCATCCTTTTGGCCTCCCTGGGACCGGACGCCTACAATGCGTTGTGGGATGGCACGGGTGATTGGGGCAGCGCCGAAGTAACGACTGCGCTGGAAACCTTCGCCAAAGTCCTCACCTACACCAACAGCGACGCTTCTGCGTTGAGCTGGCAAGACGCCGGGCAAATCGTCATTGACGGCGATGCCGCCTTTAACGTCATGGGCGACTGGCAAGAAGGTTTCTTTCGTGAACTCGGTTCTGTGCCGCAAGAAGGGTATGCCTGGGCGCCTGTTCCGGGAACGGCCGGTAACTTCCAATTCCTCTCCGACAGCTTCGTGCTGCCGGTGGGTGCGCCCCATCGTGACGCGGCCATTGCCTGGCTGACGGTAGCCGGTTCCCTGGAAGGGCAAGACGCCTTCAACCCCGTCAAAGGTTCCATCCCGGCGCGCAGCGATGGCGACCGCGCCCTGTATGGCGAATACCTGCAATCGGCGATGGATGATTGGGCCAGCGACACTGTGGTTGGCAGCCTGACTCACGGTGTGGTAGCCAACGATAGCTGGAAGTCGGAAATTGATACGGCTTTGGGCCTGTTTTTGGGCACCAGCGATGTGGCCGGTTTCCAAACGGCATTGGTTGACGCCTGTGCCGCTTCTGGTCCCTGCCAATAATCTAACGTAGGGTTCTGTTGGGGCGAGTACATGGTTGTGCTTGTACTCGCCCCTTTTTTTTGAGGGTTGCCTCATGGTTCGTAAGAAATTCGACAAAGACACCATTCTGGCGATGGTTTTGGTCGCACCTTCCATCCTGGCGGTGCTGATCTTTGTGTATGGGTTCATCGCCTGGTCCGTGCGGGTGTCGTTTAGTGATTGGGTGGGCCTGCTGCCCGATTATGAATTTATTGGTCTGGGAAACTATATCGGTTTGCTGAAAGACCCGCGATTTCACATTGATATTCGCAACACCCTCGTGTTTACGGTTTTATTTGTGGGCGGCTGCCTGTTTTTAGGGCTGGGGCTGGCAATTTTGCTGGATCAGGGTTTGCGCGGCGAATCATTTTTCCGCAGCCTGTTTCTTTTTCCGATGGCTATTTCGTTCATCGTGACGGGCGTGGTCTGGCGCTGGTTGATGAATCCGGCGCAAGGTGCGCGCATGAGTGGTTTGAACCTGTTGTTTGATTCGATGGGGTTGGATTTCTTGATCAACAAATGGCATACCACGCCCAATTGGGGCATTGCGGCTATTGCCATTCCGGCTATTTGGCAGATGTCTGGTTACACGATGGCTTTATATTTGGGCGGTTTGCGAGCGATACCGGAATCGCTGCGAGAAGCGGCGCGGGTGGATGGCGCTTC
>CALFEW010000217.1 GCA_937958365.1 uncultured Chloroflexota bacterium
ATGGTTTCTACGACTGGGCCGCGCTCAATGCGGCTGTGCGCGGTGATACCTGATTCTTGCAGATAGGCGCACTTCCGTGCCAGATACGCTTCAGCCTCAGCAACCTGGCGTTCAACCAGACTTTCCGATTCAAAGGACGTCAGTGGATCATAGGGACTGACCAGTACGACTTCTCGCTCGATCACTTGCAGCAAGATGACCGACGCCTGATTGCAGAGCGCCATCTCGATGACGTGGGGTAAAATCGCTTCGGCGCGTTCTGAACCATCCAGAGGGACCAATATTTTTTTGTACATGTCTGGCTCCTTTTGTCGCTGCCAGCTACGGCCAGCAGCTTATCGCTTCAAGCTAATACCGCTTGCGTTTTACTTTTTTGACTCGTTTGCGCGCCTGTTTCATCAGCAGTTCGTGGAAATTGCGTTCTGGCTCGTCGGGGGCAGGGTGGCGTAGGGTATAACGGCCGTCGGCGTGCAAATCCCAGGCCAGGCGGTTGTCGCTGAGGGCCGCTTCCAGGATGCCGATAAGCCGCTGCTGCAAACCAGGCTCTTCGATGGGCGTGACCAGTTCCACGCGATCATTGAGGTTGCGCGCTCGCCAATCAGCGCTGCCGATGAAGATGCGCGGCTCGCCATTGTTGTGGAAGTAAAAGATGCGATCATGCTCTAAAAACCGGCCCAAAATGCTGATGACGCGAATGTTGTCGCTGTAACCGGGCAGCCCTGGCCGCAGTTGGCAATGCCCGCGTAAAATCAGATCAATTTGCACCCCAGCCTGCGACGCGGCATACAATTCGCGGATCATTTTGACATCGTCCAGGGCGTTCATTTTGGCGATGATACGGCCGTTGCCAGACTGCGCCGCATTCGCCATTTCTTGCTGGATCAGGTCAGAAAAAGCCTGGCGCATATAGCGGGGGGCCAGCAAAAGCCGCTCATATTGCTGGCCGGGCGCATACCCGGTGAGGGAATGGAACAGGTTGACCATATCCCGCCCGATGGCCGGGTCGCACGTCAGCAAGCCCAGGTCGGTGTAGAGGCGGGCCGTTTTGGGGTGATAATTGCCCGTGCCGATATGCGCATAGATGCGCAAACCGTCTTGTTCCTGACGCACGACCAGGGTGGCTTTGGTGTGAGTCTTCAGGCCGACCAGACCATACGTCACGTGAACCCCGGTCGTTTCCAATTGCTGCGCCCATTCGATGTTGTTGGCCTCGTCGAAGCGCGCCTTGACCTCCACCAGCACGGCTACCTGTTTGCCGCTCTCGGCGGCGCGGATCAGCGCAGCCACGATGGGCGACTCGTCGGACGTGCGGTAAAGCGTCTGTTTGATGGCTAACACGTTGGGATCGGCCGCCGCTTCCTCCACCAGGCGCTGGACGCTGGCGGTGAACGATTCATACGGATGATGAACCAGCAAATCACCCTGGCGAATGATGGTAAAAATATCTGTCTGGGATTTGGTTTCGCTTTCTTGGAGCAAACGGGGCGGGACGACTGGTTCCCAGGGTTCATCTTTGAAGGCAGGATTTTTGCTGTTGGCGATGGCAAAACAGTCCGTCAGGTCAATCAGGCCGTTGACTTCATACACGTCTTCGGGCAGCAGGCCCAATTCGCGGATGAGCAGGCGGCGGTTGTAATCGGGCATATCGTGGTCCACTTCCAGGCGCACGACGGAAGCGAAGCGCCGCTGCCGCAGTTCGGCCGAAATCATTGTGAGCAAATCTTCGGCTTCTTCCTCGTCGCGGCGCACGTCGGCGTTGCGGGTGATGCGGAAGGGGTGGGCGCTGACGACTTCCATGCTGGGGAATAAGGCGCTGGCGTGGTGGGCGATGAGTTGTTCTACCGGCAGGAAGTATTCATGGTCTGGCAGCGTGTGAGGGGGATCGGCGGGCACGGGAATCCAGCGTTGGGTGGGCACTTTCAGGCGGGCAAAGTGGATGGTGTCTTGCTCCGGGTGGCGCAGGATAACGGCCAGCGACAGGCTGAGGTTGGAGATAAATGGAAACGGATGGCCGGGGTCTACGGCCAACGGGGTGAGGATGGGGTGGATTTCGGCCCGGAAATGGGCGGCCAACGCCTCTTTTTGCCGCTCGGTGAGGTCGGCGTAATTTTGGATGACGATGCCGGCTTGCTGGCGCAGGGCGGGTTTGAGGATGTGTTCCCAGGTTTCCGTCATGGTGCGGTGCATGGTGATGATGGCTTCGCGGAGGAGGACGAGCTGCTGGTTGGGGGTACGGCCGTCGGCCGATAAAGTTCGCACGCCGGCTGCTTCCAATCGCTTCAGGCCACCGACCCGCTTTTGGATGAATTCGTCCAGGTTGCTGGCGGTAATCGCCACAAACTTCACGCGCTCCAGCAGCGGCGTGCGCTCATCGAGGGCCAGATAGAGGACGCGCCAGTTGAAGTCTATCCAGCTAAGTTCCTGGTTGAAGTAAAGCGCAGGATGCTTGAGGTTGGCGTTTTCCGGTACGTTTTGGGCTTTTACTGCCCAGGGAATGGTGAACGGCCGTGGTGGTTGTGGTATTTGCTGGCCGTCAGGGTTGAAAGTAATGGGGGATGGCGCAGGGGAAACGGCCGTGTCTGTCCCTTGCTCCGCTTCTTCTTTGATTGAAAAATCTTGTTGTG
>CALFEW010000218.1 GCA_937958365.1 uncultured Chloroflexota bacterium
ATCTGGGCGCAGGCCAGCGCCCGCAGCGCCGCCTCCCGCGCTGCCGCATCGCTGCCCGACGCCGGAAAGTAAACCGACATCGCATCGCCATAAAAATGACTTACCGCGCCGCCCAAATCGTGGATGACGTTGATCATGGCGGTGAAGGTTGTCAGCAAGACGCGGTTTAGCTCTTCCGCGCCGCGTGGGCCGTCGGAGGCCAACTCTTCGGACATGGCCGTAAAGCCGGAGATGTCGGAAAACAGCGTGGCGGCGTGAAAGGAACGTGGTTGCCCAGGCATGGGCAATCCTTGCTGCATGATTTGCTGCGCCAGGGTTGCCGGGATATAAGCGGCGATTCGTTGAGCAATACTGCGCATGGGTTAATGGTGGAAATGGCGGAATGAAGTTCCGCCGATTGTTGTTCCTGGGGCGAGTGGGAAACGGCCGTTAATCGTCAAGGTCCGCATCGTACGTCCGGAAATAAAGCGTATTCAACGTTTTAATCAGCCGCTGTGCTTCCTCTTCCGTCAGGCTCGCGCCCAAGTAAACCTTCTGGTTGCCATAATCAAACGTCGGGCAATGATGCCTGTCGCTCATGTAAAAGGGGCGCACATATTGCATGTCAAACGCCTCTGTGCCTCCCCATACGGCCACCGGCCGCCAGATGGTTAGCCTTTCCTTGTTGATGAAGAGAATTTCCTGCACAGCGGCAAAATATTGCCAGCGACGTAACAACATGCGGCCCACGAAGTACCAGATGACCAGCCAAATGAGGACGATGGTTGCCAGTACAAAGGCAAATCTTGCGCCGGTCATAATGACGTCCCGAATCAGGAAAATGAGCATCCAATAGGTCATGCCTACCCAAACCAGCAGCGAAACCGTAAAAAGGGTCAGCAATAGCCAGTTGCGCTTCACCGGCATGACAACTTTTAGCCCTTCTGGTTTATCCTGGAAGGTAATCCGACCAATGTCCTGAATCATAGTGTTCGTCATCCTGCATGTACGTGGTGCTATTTTATCCCAGGCCTGGGAATTATTCACCTCGCCGAAGGATTTCCTGATGATCAGATGGGTAACGGCCGTTCTGGTCGGCCGAGATAAAAAAAGGGCGCACGGCCGTGCGCCCTTCTCTACATCATTGCCTGCCAAAGACCGCGATTATTCGCTTGCCGCCGATAAGTCTATGGCAATAGACTCAAGCTGGTTGAGCGTTGTGGTCAGAGACCCCCCGGCAATAACGGGCATGTAAGCCGCAATCTGCATATCACCATTGGGATCCACCACAATAGAAGCCTCGGCCTGCTGCGTCTGTTGTTCAACGCGCGTCACGTTACCAGGATACAGCGCCCTGCCGATGGCTTCAAAGCGATAAATGTGAATATCACCGGCGCCACAACCAACGGTATGCGCGGTGGAATCGAAATCGGCAAAGGTGCCGGTTTTGTCGGGAGTCCAAACCGTCCAGGGACCATCATCACACGTATAAAAAACCGTTGTCTGGTCAATCACCGAAGTCCCCGGCGCAACTTCAATGGACCACGTCACTCTAAAGGTTGTATCGTTAGAAATGCCGGGAGGGCCACTTGTAAAGTTCGGCGGTACAAACTGCAACACCCGCGCGTTGGGATTAGGCGGCGTCGTATACACCGTTGTGAAGGTTTCGTTGCTCCAGGCGCTCACATTGCCTACCTGATCCGTTGCCTGAACGCGGAAGCCGTAGGTTTCGCCATTGATCGCGCCGGTCACAAACCGGGTATGCTGCCCGTCGCCTAATTGGAAGATTTGCCCAGTCTGCCACGGGCCGCCATTCACGTTAAATTGCACAGCGTATTGGCGTACGCCACTGCGGTTGTCCGCGCCATTCCAGGTGATGGAGAAACCGGCATCATACGTGAATTGGGGTAGGCTTTGGAAACTGACAGACGGGGCTACGGTATCGGCTGTGGTGCTGGTTTGCTGCTGCGCTGAATTTCGCGTGAAACTTTCCACATTCCCGGCGCGATCAACGGCGCGAACCCGGAAGAAGTGACGCACGCCGTCTGCTGCTCCCTGCCAATTGGCGCTTTGGGCTGTCGTTCCCCGAAGCCACTGATTCCAGTTCACGCCATCCGTGCTGACATCCAAATCCCAATGGGAAATGCCTGTAGCCGGCGAACCGAAATCAACACCAGACCAGGAAACGGTAAAATCGGAGCGTGAGAACTGTGGTAGTTGGGTGATGGTGGATTCTGGCGGTGTGGTATCCACGGGGATGGACCAATCAACCATGAGCCGGGCAAACAGGCCGTTGGCAGCTTCGCGGGAATGGAAGACGCGCTCAAATGGCGCGGCCGTGCCTTCATTGCCAATAATAATCACGCCATTGTTGGGATGTGCGCCGGATACCCAATCGCGCACCAGGTTGGTGGCGTTGCCGGTCTTTTCGCCAGCACCGGCAGTGATGACGCCTGTGCCTAAGGAACCGCCCCACTGCGGCCGGTTGCTCATCCAGGTCAGGGAAAATTCATTCCAGGATGAACTGAGGTGGCGGGCTTCAAAGCCCATGTTGCCGCCGGAGTCGGTGGTCCAAATTCTGAAGGTGGCGGAATTGATGGTGGCGTTGCTGGGAATGCCCGCGCCGGCCACGTTGAACAGCAAGTAAATACGCTGCGCGCCAAAACCTTCGGCCGTTCTGTAGCCCAATCGTAAATTATTGCGGTTGCCGTAATTGGTGAAAGCTGCCGGGGGCTGCCCTTCGGGTATGCCGGAGGTGGCAAATGTGTCCATTTGTACGGGAATTTCGGTGATGGTTTGAATGCCGTTGGGGGTTTCAATCTGGCTGACGATGTGTGACTCTAAAGGCACGCCATACTCGTCTACGGCGAGTGGTTCCGGGCTTTGTGGCGTTGCTTCTTGTGCCGACAGGGTTGCTGCGCCAAAACAGAAAACAGTCACAAGTACAAGAACCAGCACTTGTGAGGCGCGTTGGGAAACAGATTTCATTCTTAACATCTTGTTCTCCTTGTGTAAACTGACATCCATACTGAACGCTTCATTGAACATTCAACGACGTCAAATTGGGGGTAAACAACAGATACCATTATACACTGCTCTGTTTGTTTGCCGCAGAATTTGGCGGGGAAACGGCCGTTTCCCGCCACCGTTTGCCCAACCTTTAGAGCAGGGTACAATCCTCGCCCATGAACCGTGCGCGTCACCTGCTGCAATCCTCTATCATTGTCATTGCCCTGTTGGGCATAGACAAGCTCTTTGGGCTTGTCCGCACACAGCTTGTCGGTGCGACCTTTGGCACCAGCCGCGCCTATGACGCCTTTACTGCCGCCAACCAACTGCCGGAAGTATTTGTCACCCTGATTTCCGGTGGCGCGTTGGCTGCTGCTTTCATCCCGGTCTACTCCGCTTACTTGAACAGTGCAAAAGCCAACGAAAGCGGCCGTCTGGCCAATACCATTTTGACGTTGGTTCTCCTGATCTTGAGCGGTATTTCAGCGTTGGGCGCTGTTTTGGCCCCCTGGATAACCCGCCATGTTCTTGTGCCTGGGTTTACGCCCGAAATGCAGAACCTTACGGCCGACTTGATGCGCATCATTCTGGTGCAGACCACCATTTTTGGCGTCAGCGGCGTGATAAGCAGTATCTTGAATGCCCACCAGCATTTCATTTTACCGGCGCTGGCGCCTATCGCTCTGAACGTGGGTTACTTGTTTGGCCTGTTTGTATTGGTTCCCGACCTGGGCATTTATGGCCTTGCCTGGGGCACGGTCATTGGCGCGCTGCTCCACGTTTTCATTCAGGTTCCGGGCCTGTGGCGTTACCGCGTGCGGATTCGGCTGGCGCTGGCCCTGAACTTAACCGGCGTCCACGAAATTGTCCGGCTGATGGGGCCGCGTATTGTGACGCTGGGCGCAGTGCAAATTGCCGATCTGTTCATCATCCGCATTACGTCGGGGCTGGCTGATGGGGCAACGTCGGGCTATTTTTACGGTTATTACTTGCAGCAGTTACCGGAGACTTTATTTGGTACGGCCGTTGCCCTGGTTCTTTTCCCCACGATGGCCGAATTGTTCAACAAGCAGGACATTGCCGGCCTGAAGCGAATCGCCAGCGCCGGTTTGCGCATTATCTGGATGCTGACCGTCCCGGCTGCGGCTGGTCTGGTCCTTTTAGGTAAACCGGCTATCACCGTGCTGTTGGAAAGGGGCGCGTTTACGCCGGAATCCACCCAATTGGTTTACGGTATCGTGGTTTTCTTCAGCGTGCGGGTCGTCAGCGAAGCCACGCTGGAGATTGCCGCCCGTCTCTTTTTTGCCCAACACAACACCAGGACGCCCATGTTTGTGGCGTTAGGCTGGCTAGCCACCAACGTGTTGTTGGCATACCTGCTGGTGGGGCAGTTGGGGGTTGGTGGCTTGGCGCTGGCAAGTTCTATCGCTTTTACACTGCAAACGGCCGTGCTACTCTATCTCAATCACCGACGACTCAACGGTTTGCCCTGGCGAGAACTTGGTCTCAGCTTCGGCCGTACCCTGTTAGCCACAACCGGAATGGCTGCCGTCATTGTCGTCATTGGCCGGTTTATCCTCCAGCCACTTCCTTTCCTGTTAGCTGCGGGAGCGGCCGGATTGGGAGCTTACTTGCTGCTTAATCTACTTCTTGGCGGCCGAGAAATCCCGACGCTTATTCAACTCATCCGTCGCCAATCTCCCGCAAACCCCAACGAATAACCTCGCCATTGGATTGACGCCGAAAAAATGAACAAGTGTTCTATTGGAGCATTTTGGCGTTGACAAAATAGAACATAAGTGCTATCATCTGAGCATTGTTAAGCCTTAAACCCTTCATAAGGAGACCCCAATTATGGCTGGTTCAAACGGAGATGCCCGTAATGCGACTCTGGAAAAAACTTTAGAATCCCTCAACAAACGTTTTGGCGAGGGTGTTATTATGCGCCTGGGCGATGCCCAACATTTACAGGTTGAATCAATCCCCACCGGATCATTGTCACTAGATATTGCGCTAGGCGTGGGTGGCGTGCCGCGCGGTCGCGTCATCGAAATTTATGGCCCGGAATCCTCCGGGAAAACGACCCTCTGCCAACACATCATTGCCGAAGCTCAAAAGCGAGGCGGCGTTTGCGCTTTTATTGACATGGAACACGCCCTGGACCCCAACTACGCCGAACGTTGCGGTGTAGACACCAATAACTTATACGTCTCCCAACCGGACACCGGCGAACAAGCGCTGGAAATCGCCGACGCCCTCATTCGCTCCGGCACAATGGACATCGTGGTCGTGGACTCGGTCGCGGCGTTGGTTCCCCGCGCCGAAATCGAAGGCGAAATGGGCGATGCCCACGTTGGTCTACAAACCCGACTGATGTCCCAGGCGCTGCGCAAGCTGTCCGGGGCCATCAAACAGACCAACACAGTCGTCATCTTCACCAATCAACTGCGTTCCAAAATCGGGGTTATGTTTGGCAACCCAGAAACAACCAGTGGTGGCAACGCCCTTAAGTTTTATGCTTCGGTTCGCCTGGATATTCGCCGTGTGCAGGCCATTAAAGCCGGCAATGACGTGGTAGGCAATCGTACTCACGTCAAAGTGAAAAAGAACAAAGTTGCTCCGCCATTCACCGAATGTGAATTTGACATCATGTACAACGAAGGCATTTCCATTGTAGGTGATGTTTTGGATCTGGCCGTGGAGCATGAGTTGGTCAACAAACGTGGCGCTTACTTCCGTTACGGAGAAACCCTTTTGGGGCAGGGGCGTGAAAACGCCAAAGTTTACCTGGCGGAAAACCGGGCCATTCTAGACGAACTGGAGTATCTGATTCGTCGCGAGGCCAACCTGCCCACCGATGAATTTGAACCATCTACAGCCAAACAGCCCATCGCCGAAGCCACCTTTTAATCAAGGGGTGGCGTTTTCCAAACTCCTCAGAGTTGGGCGATTTAGCAAATCGCCCAACTTACCAGACAAAAACATGCCGCTAACTGTTGACAGTCTATCGCCCATTGCTATAATTGCGCATTGTCTAATTACAAATTGAGCTGTGTTCTGCCCCCAACGAGTGATGAACAATTTACCATCTAGTCCGCGCAGAGCGCATAATCATGAAACCCTGCGTAGGAGAATCTAGTCATGAGCGAAAATGACACAATTATTATGGCGGAAGCGCCATCTGAATTAAAACCCCAAACCCTGGACGATCTCCAACCAAAAATGAAACTTACAGGTGTTGTGAAACGCCTGGAGCTTTATGGCGCGTTCTTGGATGTCGGTGTAGGGGTTGATGCCCTCATTCACATTTCCAAACTTGGCACAGAACATGTTAATCGTGTAGCCGATGTGTTGAATGAAGGGGATGTCGTCCCTGTTTGGGTTGATAAAGTTGATAAAAAGCGCCTGCAATTGATGGTGACCATGATCGAACCCTTGTCGGTGGAATGGCGTGACCTCCAGGAAGGTCAGGTTTACACCGGTACGGTGAGTCGCCTGGAAACTTATGGGGCATTTGTCAACATTGGTGCGGAGCGTGAAGGTCTGGTACACATCAGTGAACTTAGTCACGATTATGTCAAACAACCGTCTGAGGTTGTCAAGGTAGGTGACGAAGTACAGGTGCAAGTGCTGGGTTATAGCAAACGCAAACGCCGCATTGATCTGAGCGTGAAATCCCTGTTGGAAAAGCCTGACGTTCAAGAATCGGTCGCTGCGGTTATTGACTACAGACCAGAGCCAGTCCAGGAAGAGTTTGATCAGGAAGAGGAAGATTTGCCCACGGCTATGGAAATTGCTTTACGGCGCGCAATGGGAGACA
>CALFEW010000219.1 GCA_937958365.1 uncultured Chloroflexota bacterium
TCATGTTGGTTTGAATAGCGGCCTGGCGTAAATCTTCTAGCAGATTGGGTGGCAACGTTGCCAATTTGGCGGCGAGCGTGTGGATTTCAGCGGTGGATGTGGCCTGAGAACTTGTTTGCCCGTCTACGGCCGTTTCCACCACATAACGCACACCCAAATGCTGTTGCAAAACTTCAAAAATTTCATTCGCTTGCACCGGCTTACGAATAAAATTGTCACAGCCAGAACCGGCGATGTCGTCAATGTTCGTCGTAAAAGCTGTGGCTGTCGTCGCAATGATCACCGTTTGTTGGCCGTCGGGCGTGTTTTTGATGCGGCGTGTGGCTTCGTAACCATTCAGCACCGGCATGTGCAAGTCCATCCAGATCAGATGCGGCTGCCACGCCTGCCATTCTTCGATGGCCGCCCGCCCATTTTCGGCTTCACGAATGTCAAAGCCCAGAGGGGCCAGCAAGCGCACCAAAATTTGCCGGTTGTCTCGGTTATCGTCCACCACGAGCAGGCGATACGTGGGTTGACCTGGCTCCAGGCCCACAATGTGATGTGGCTGCCGGTGACGTGGCAAATAAACGTCTTCCAATGGCTGGATACGGACGTAGAACTGGAAGATCGCCCCATAGCCCGGTTTGTCTTTTACGTTGCGCACCGACATATCACCGCCCAACAGTTGGGCAAACTGGCGGCTCAATGAAAGCCCCAGACCCGTGCCACCGCCCAATTCGCGGCCGGCCTTTGCCTGCACGAAGGCATCGAATAACACAGGCAAATCTTCCGGCTGGATGCCGGGTCCGCTGTCTTCGACGGAAAACATCAGAACGTGGTCAGGAAGAACGTGGTCAGGCAGCATGTAGTCAGGAAGGAGGTGGGCAGGAAGGAGGTGGGCAGGAAGGAGGTGGTCGGGCGAATTGGTTACGGCCGTATCCACCCGATAATCAATGCGCAGCATCACATATCCCGTCTCGGTGAATTTGAACGCATTGTTGAGCAGGTTGATCAAAATCTGCCGCAACTTCACCTCATCGGTGCGCACGTGCTGGGGCGTATCCGGGTGTCGCTCGACGATGAGGCGAATCCGGTTTTCCTGAGCTTTCAACTGGAACATCGTCTCCAGATCGGTCAACAGGCGATAGAGGTCAAAGTCACGCTCATTGAGCGTCATGCGCCCGGCCTCAATTTTGGACATGTCCAAGACCTGGTTGATCAGGTCCAGCAGATGCTCGCCACTGCGGCTGATAACCTGCAAGTTCTCTTGTTGCAGCGCCGAGATGGCTTCGTCGCGGGCTATCAATTCGGCAAACCCTAAAATGGCGTTCAGGGGGGTGCGCAGTTCGTGGCTCATGTTCGCCAGAAACGTGCTTTTGGCGCGATTGGCGCTCTCGGCGACTTCTTTCGCGGCTTCCAAAGCTGCCTGGGCGCGTTTCCGCTCTTCGATTTCCGCTTCCATCTGGTTGAGCGTGTTTTCCAATTGGGCTGTCATGTCGTTAAAATGTTCGCCCAACAAGGCCAATTCGTCGCCGCTGACAATTTTCAGGCGCTGCGACAGGTCGCCTTCGCGCACACGTTGGGTGGCTTTGATCATGTCTTGCAATGGGTCGGTGATGGAGCGGCTGAAGAGCAGGGCCAGCGCTAACCCAATCAGAACGACGATGCTGGCGACGCTGGTTACTTGCTGGCCCAGGATGTTAAGTTTGGCGGTGAGGGGAGCGGTAGGCAGCCCGACGCCAATAGCCCCAATGCGCTGGCCGCCTAATTCTACGGCCTTGCCGGCAATGAGCTGGTTGGGCTGCCAGTCATAAACGGTGGCGTCGTTTTGCAGCAGCAATTGCCCGAAGGGGTCTGGGGCGATGCTAAAGCGGGCATCGAGGTCCAGTGCGTCGGCGACGATACGGCCGTCTGCGTCATAGATTCGTCCAAACGTCACCACCTCAAACTGACCCAGGTTAATCATCAAGTCAGACAAAAAGTCGGCGTCCAAAAAATAGAGAGAATCAGCGCTGCTGGCGGTGAGGGTATCCAACAGCAGCGTGGCTTGCTGCTCTAATTCGCGCTTGAACGTTTGCTGCTCCCGGCGCACAGACAGCACGGTAAGCATCGCCACGACCAAAACGACGATGAAGGTGATGATGAGCGTCAGCTTGACTGCCAGCGGACGCCGCTTCCAGAAGTGAGTGATCATTTTTGATCTTGAACCAATTGATACAGTTCTTGCATTCGGGCGAGGGCTTTTTCCGGGCCTTCGGGGAATTCGGTAAATTCTGTGGTGAGGAAGGTTTCCAGGGCTGCCTGCCCCGTTTCATTCTCGCCCATTGCCAGCAGTTCGGCTTTCAGGGTGGCTACCATCGCCTCGTCCAGTCCAGGGCGAACCAGCACCAGTTGGCGGGGTACGTCCTCTGTTGCGGCAAAAATGGTGAGTTCTGCCTGGGTGTCGGCCGGCAGGCGGCTAAAGGTTACGTCGTCGGTGACGCCGGCCGGTACTTTGCCGCTGATGACCCATTGCAGCGTAGTATTATCCGCTGTACTGAAAACGTAGCCAAGTTCGTCGGGGGAAACGGCCGTGTCCAATCCCGGTTTCTCTACTGGCGTCAGCCCTTGCTCCACCAGATACGCCAGCGGTAACATAAAGCCCGATGTTGAAAATGGCTCCTCAAACGCCACCATCTGCCCGGTCAAATCGGCCACCGACGTAAAATCTGCCCCAACCCGGCTAAAAAAGACCGAGTGATACTGCGCGACGCCATACTTCAGCCGGCGCAGAATCGGCGTTGCGCCTGTCTCCTGGCTGATCACCAGGGCCGGGTAAGGACTGTCGAAGTACAGGTCCACTTCGCCGCTGCCTATCCATTCAATCATAGTCTCCAGGTCGGGGGCAATTTTGACTTCGCCATGCGTGATGCCATACGCGCTAACGGCCGCAGCCAGATAGTCGGCGATGGGCTGCGTCCCCATGATGGTTTCGGCGGCCTCGTCCGAAATGTCACCAATGACCAGAGCGCGGTCTTCCGGGGTGGAAGCCACAGCTTCCGGCGTCAGGGCGGCCGAAGGCGTGCAAGCCATCAGCGTCAGAAATAACGTGATACAGATAATAAACTTTGCCAGCGTGCCAGACATTTTTCTCCTCCGCACTCGCAAAATAGGGATGTGGCCCATATTCTTATGAACTTGCTCTTAGCGTGACGCAATGTCAGTGTGAGCGTCGGTGGAAGCGCACAAACTTTTAGCGTGTCTATTGTGCCAGAAAACGGCCGTTTTGACCGTGAAATGATGGTTTATCTAATGGAGTGGTGTTTGTGCCTTGCGCTGCCCTGTGCAAAGTGCGGCGCATCTTACTTCCTCTGATGTAGCCGCGAAATCCGTTTCGCGTTCTCGTGTAGTATATCAGACGCGATTGTGAAATCGCGGCTACTGAAAAACCCTGGATTGGACAACGGCCGTATCGCCGCTCACCGGAACTTATGATAGACTTTCCCCATTAACCCACCTGTATCGTGCAATACAAAGGATTTGCGTATGAGTTCATTGCCGCAGGTCACAGTCCATGATGTTGCCGAAAAATTACGTGAACGCAGCCAGGGCGGCCCCTCTTTCGTTTTGCTGGACGTCCGTGAACTGCCGGAGGAAAAACAGGCCAGCCTGGGAAACGAGGCAGTTCTATCACCGCTCAGCGCCCTGTCCGAACACAGTTTAGCCGCTCTGCCAGACGCCATCACCGCCGACAAATCGGTGGAGATTGTTGTGATGTGTCATCATGGCGTGCGCAGCGCCCAGGTGACGATGTGGCTCAGGCGGCAAGGCTGGTCAAACGTATTCAACATGACGGGGGGCATTGACGCCTACGCAATCGAAATAGACCCGGCTATCGGCCAGTATTAACTTATGAGCGATTTTTTTAAAGTTTATGAAGTGGGGCCACGCGATGGCCTGCAAAACGAAGCCAACCCCATCAGCACCGAGCGCAAAAACCGGCTGGTGGATGGCCTGGTGGACGCCGGTTTACAGCACATCGAGCTGACCAGTTTTGTCCACCCCAAAGCCGTGCCGCAAATGGCCGACGCCGACGAGGTGATGAGCCGGGCAGTGGAAATGTACGGCCGTTCCCCCACCCAATTCATCGGTCTCGTCTTCAACCAGCGCGGCTACGATCGGGCCATCGCCGCCGGCTGCCGGGCCATCGCCTGCGGCGTGTCGGTCAGCGAATCGTTCAGCCAGAGCAATACGCGCATGTCGTCGCAAGAGGCGCTGGACATCACGCGCAGCCTGGTGGCCCAGGCCAAACGCGACGGCCTCTGGAGCCGCGTCTACGTGATGACCGCCTGGGTTTGCCCCTTTGAAGGACGCACCAACCCTTACCGCACCATCGCCGTCGCCGAAAAGTTGTGGGAATTGGGCGCCGACGAACTGGCTATCGCCGACACCATCGGCCACGCCGACCCGCTCTCCGTGGGCCGCCTGATGGAAGATTTAGGCCGCCGCCTGGACATGAACCGGCTGGCCGTCCACCTGCACGACACCCAGGCGATGGGCCTGGCGAACGCCACCACCGCCCTGCAAGCGGGCGTGCGCATCTTCGACAGCAGCGTCGGCGGATTGGGCGGCTGCCCCTTCGCCCCCGGCGCGGCCGGCAACCTGGCTACCGAAGACCTGGTCTTCCTGGCCTACAAAATGGGCCTGGGAACCGGCGTAGACTTCGAAAAGTTGTGGCCCATCATCTATGATATGGAACAGTGGGTCGGCCGTCCCATCGGTGGCCGCATCCGCCAGTGGTGGGAAAGCACCTGCGAGTTGGAACCGAGAGTGGAGTTTAAGTAGAGACTGGAGACTGGACAAGTCTCCAGTCTCTAGTCTCCTATTCTTTCACTATCCCGAATCCGCGAAATACCGCCGCCGCCTTCCGCGCTGCGGCCGCCGCCGAAGTCGCGGAAGTAGGGTTCGCCCAGGAATTGGGCGCGGTAGGCGGCGAAGAGCGTGCCAGGCAGGCAGGCCAGCAGGGGGGAGAAGCACTCTTCAAGCGAATCGGCGAGCGGCAGATGGGGCACGGCCGTCACCTTCATGCTATCCGGTCCAATCACCGCCACCCGGCGGCCAATGTGGGCCGCCGCCGCCACCACTTCCCGCGCCCGGCTGGCATCCCATCCCCCCGCGCTGATGACAAAGGTCGGCGTATCCGCCTGCCTGCCGAAGTATTGCAGGTGCGCCCACTCCTCCGTGTCCTGGGCGACGGCCGTATCGCCCGCCGCCTCAATGAGCTTGGCCGCGCTAAACAGCGCCGTGCCAACGTTGGGTCCCGCGCCGCAAAAGACAAACTCACGGCCGTCCAGCCAATCCGCCGCCAGTTGTTGGGCGATGGGGTCGCTGCGGGCGATGGTTTCTTCCATCGCGTCGGACATGTCGGCCAGCGTGTGCCGCGCCTGCCGCGCCGCTTTGGGCGTGAGATGGCCGCGCAGTTCGCCGAGGTGAACGGCCGTCAGGTACAGCGCCAACTGCGAGGCCACATAGCTGCGCGTGCCGGGCACAATCAGCCCTTGCCGTTCGTCGGGCAGGGGGGGAACGGCCGTTTCCACCACCACTTCCGCTTCTTGCGCCAGCGCCCCGGCCGGGGCGCCGGTGAAGGCCACCGCCAGCCCGCCCGCTTTGCGCCCCAGCGCCATCGCCTCGGCCGTGCGGCTCACCTGCCCGCTGACCGAAATCGCCAGGACCAGGTTGCTGCCGGGGCCGGTGTCTGGCAGGAAGCGGGCGGCGTAACGGCCAAACTGCATGGCGGTCATCGGTTCGCAGGGCAGCCCGGCGAGCGACTCAAAGGCCAGTTCGCTGTTGAGGGCGGCGTGGTGGCTGTCGCCGCAGCCGGTGACAAAGACGCGCCGGACTTTTTCGCATAGGTCGGGGGAGAGAGTGGTGAGGATAACGGCCGTGAGCCGATCTACCATCACCCGGAC
>CALFEW010000220.1 GCA_937958365.1 uncultured Chloroflexota bacterium
GTATAGCGCACCACAGAAATATCTTCCTGCTGGGCCAGAAAGCCCAACGCCTCGTCGTGCAGCCATTCCCAGGGCAGCGCCAGCAGGTCGGCCCCGGAGAGGAACAATCGCAGGCGCAGCCGTTCGCCGGCCTGCTGCGCCTGCGCATAACTGGCGCGGAAAAGCGACTCCACCTCGCCGGCAAAAAACGCGCGGAACAAATCCGCGCCGATGGGCTGGCGAGGTGAATTGGGATGCACGTGGCGCAGTTCGTCCAGAATGCGCCGGACGAGCGATTCGGCGTCGTAACGCTGAATCGGGCGTTTGAGTTCGCCCGCCGGAGAAGACATGACGGTGACTTCATACGCCGGTCGTTTGGTCGCGGCGTCCTGAATGCGGAGGTCGAAGTTTTGATAAACCACATCCAGGGTATAGCTTGCGTAAGTGGTCGCGGCCAGGGCGTCGCGCACCGGGCTGGAGAGGCGGGTGGTGAGTAAGAAGCGCAGTTGCGGCACGGCCGTTTGCAAACGCAGGCACACATCCAAAATAGTGGCTTCGCCGGCGTGTTCCATGCCAGCGTCCAGGTCATCCACCAAAATCAGGACGTAGCCGGGCATGACGGGCGACTCAACGGAGAAACTAACCGTCGGCAGAAACAGGCGATTTAACGGTTGCAGCAGCAGGCGCTCTAGCAGAAGGTCTAACCCGGCTGTGGCGTCCGGGGGTGGATCGGTGGATAGGGCGGCGCGGAAGGTCGGGTAACGGTCGGCCAGTTGGCGGCTGAGGCTGCGCACGAACAAATGGGGAGCCAGAGTCTCCGAACGGCCGTCCATGCAGAAATGATAACCACCCGGCGGCGTGTTTTTGACAACGTTGACGGCCAGTTCCGTTTTGCCGCTGGCAACCTGCCCGGTGATCAGCAGCAGCGGGCCGCTGGCCGGATCGTCCAACCAGCGGGCGACGGCGCGCAAGGCGGCTTCCAACTTGCCGGAACCATCATCAAGTTGGCGGCTGACAAAATCGGCAAAAAAAGCTGACAGGTCGGCGGCGGCATCTGGGCCGGTTTCGCCGGTCGTTTCCGGGGCCAGTTCGGCGCGCAAATCGGCGGGCAGGGGAACGGCCGTTGCCCCAATGGCGATTTCGTCCGGCGTGGCAAAAGCGGCCTGGAGGGTGGCAACGGCCGTGGCCGTGTCGCCGCGGGCGTAGGTCGCCAGGCTTTGGCTGATGGTTTGGGCGCGGGCAAACTGCGCTTTCGTCTCCGGCGCGGCTGTCGGCCAATTGGCGATGGGATGGCTGACCGCCTCCACCAGCGTCGCCAGACGAATCATTTGCGCGGCGTCGAGCGGCTGCCCATACACCGTGTCCAGATAGCTCATCAACTGCGGCGGATTGGCGTAAGCGTAAGCGGCCAATCGCTGCGCCTGCCCCAACTCTTGCAAGTCAGGGTCCGGGCTGGTGAAAAAGCGGTCTACGTATTGGTCCAAAAACTGGGCCACCTGTTGGGCGCGCAGCAGGCCAAAACGCGGGTCGGCGACCAGCGATTGCATCAATTCGGCCCGCAAAGGCTCGGCAATGGCGTACAACTCGTGGCCGATCTCCTGACACAGCGGCGAGAGCAGCAAATCAGCGACGGCAATCCAGGGAATGGTGAGGGGACGGCCGTTCACGTCTTCGTTGAAATTAAACCAGAGCGCATACAGCAGGTCGGGCGACAGAGCCAGAGGCAGCGCGGCATGAGCGGCAAAATCGAAATGCGCCGGGCCAAATCGCGCCTTAAATTGCTGGATGGCGCGCTGCGCCTGCCGGGTTTTGTAGGTACTCATAGGGTAAATGCGCGGGCGGCGCGGCCGCGCAACACGTCTATGGCCTGGTAAAGCCCCTGCCGGTCCATGCTGAACATGGGCAGCAGCCGGGCGATGGCTTCGGCGCTGGTGTGCGCCCAACGCTCTTCGGGCATGGGGTTGACCCAGGCGATGTGTTCGACGCCGACGCTTTTAAGCTGGTAGAGGAACAGGCCAGTGTGTTCGATGCGCGCTTCATCCCAACCGCCGCGGGCGGCCCCGGCGTCGCTGAAAATGAGCGCGCCGGTCTCCAACCCCTGGAAATCGCCGATGATGTCGCTGATCGGCCGAACGTCGCGCAGTTGTTCGCGGCGATAGAGGAGATGTTCGCGGTAGGGATTGGCAGCGGTGGGGCGCGGCGCGTCTTTGGGCGGCGGTGGGCAATCGTGGAAGTAGTAGGTGTCGGCGCGGCCTAGTTTTCCGGCGTCAACGGCCGTTTCCCGCAGCCGTCGCGCCAGAACGTGAAAGGGAGCCATCGAGCCTTCCTGGTCTATCAGCAGCAGCAAACCGGCCTTGTTGACGCGCCGCGGCCGCAAAACCGGCGTCAGGAAGAAGCCGTCCTGGCTGATCTGGTGAATGGTGGCCGCGACATCTACCTCCACCGGTGGCCCTTCGCGGCGCGGGCGGCGCAGGTAGCGCCAGCTTTGTTTCATCTGGCGGCGGGTGACAGGCAGGTATTCGTTGACCAGCAGATATTGCTGCAAAGCTACCTCGCGGTCTTCGGTCTGGCTGAGCAAGAGCGGCGCGGCCTCGATGACCAGGTCGCCCGGCGTCATGGTGGAGGAGGCGGGCAGGGATGGCTGCGGCTTCGGGCGCTGCCCTGGCTGGCTTTGCAGCGGCGGCGGTGATGGCTCGGTTGTCGTGGGGCGAACGGCCGTCTGGTCGGTCTGGCTGTCGGGTGGGGGCGCGGCCGGGCCTTCCGGCGCTGGCGCG
>CALFEW010000221.1 GCA_937958365.1 uncultured Chloroflexota bacterium
CTTATCAAGTTACGTCGTTTCAAGGTTTTGTCATTTACCTGGATTGATGCAACAAGCGCCAATACTTCCATATTACTCTCAAAAAGCGTATAGAGGAGATATGCCATGAGTGGGCTTACTATCGAAGATAAAACGACTGACCGCTCACGTCGAGAATCCCCATTAACCAAAATTCTGTTTATCATTTTGGTAATCGTGTTGGATGTTGGCGCGATCTGGTTCATTCAAGATGCGATGTCTAGGGGGTTCACGCAGTTGGTGATAATCATTGGCTTCATCACCGTCATGCTGAATCTGATTTTCTTGCTTTCCAAGGCTTATCCGTTTCGTTGGATGGCGCTGGGGTTGAGTTTCCTTATTTTATTCACGATCTACCCCATGATTTTCACCATCTTGATGGCTTTTACGAATTATGGTGATGGACACCTTTTAACCAAGGAACAAGCCATTCCGCTTATTGAGAGACAGACGTTTTTGCCGGAGGAAGGCAAATCTTATTCCTGGACGGCCTTCAGGAATGAAGCCGGTGATTATGCCTTATGGCTCGTTAACCCTGAGGGCGAAACGTTTATCGCCCGGTCCGGGCAAGAAATAGAACCGGCCCAGCCGGGCGACCCCGGCATTGGCGAAGCGGATAGCAATGGCATTCCGACCTCTTTAGAAGGGTATGAGCGCCTGAATCCTCTGTTCGCAGCCACCAACCAGGATCTGCCGAACATCAAATTCGGATTGGAAGGCGAACAGGCCATTCAAATTCGTTCGCCAAGTGAGGCAGCCGAGCTACAGGTGCGTTTCGTGTACGACGAAGCGACCGACACAGTTGTAGACCAGGCCAACGGTGAAATCTACTACAACATTAACGGCACGTTCACATCAAGAACCGGTAAAACGATTACGCCTGGTTTTCGCACCTGGATCGGCCTCCAGAACTTCACAGACTTAATAACCAGCCCCGCTTTGCGCGGCCCCCTGGTTCAGATCATGACCTGGAACTTCATTTTCCCTACCATCAGCGTCTTGTCCACTTTTGCTCTGGGGTTGATGATTGCCATCTTGTTTAACGACAAGAACTTTCCACTTAAAAAGGTCATTCGCTCTTTCCTATTGATTCCCTACACCATTCCAGGGTTGATCAGCATTATCATGTGGCGCGGCATGATGAATCCAGAGTTTGGTGTTGTCAACCGCTTCCTGGAAGATTTGTTTGGTTGGGCGCCCGCCTGGACGACCGAACCATTCTGGGCAAAAACGGCTATCCTCATCGTGAACTTGTGGTTGGGGTATCCCTATTTCATGCTCATCACCAGCGGCGCGCTGCAATCCATCCCGTCGGACATCTACGAAGCTGCGATGATTGACGGGGCCACCGCCTGGCAGCAATTCCGCCGCATTACCTTGCCGCTGCTCCTGGTGGCTGTGGGGCCTCTGCTGATCGCCTCGTATGTTTATAATTTCAATAACTTCAACCTGATCTACCTGTTTATCCAGGGTGGTCCACCCATTGTCGGCGCGCAAACACAAGCTGGTCATACCGACATCTTAATCAGTTACGTCTATAAATTGGCGTTTGAAAGTAGTGGGCGCGGCGTGCAATATGGGTTGGCTTCGGCTATCTCCATTCTTGTTTTTGCCATTGTTGGGACAATTACGTTAGTCCAATATCGTTTTACCAACATGTGGGAGGAGGTTAGCGAAAGTGTCTAGTGTAACTCAAACCTATCAAGGCCTTCGGTCATCTCAAAGATTTCAGAAACGCTTTGGCGTCGTGGTCAGGTTGATTGTGGCCGTGATTCTGATTTTCTTTTCGATCTTCCCGGTGTTGTGGATCGTGTCTGCATCGTTTGATAATTCCCAATCGCTGGCTACCCAAACGCTTATTCCAGCGAATGCCGGTCTGAACAATTACAAGGTTTTGTTCGGGTTGAACCCCGATTACCAGTTCGGCGTATTTCCGTACTGGACCTGGGTGTGGAATTCGGTGAAAGTGGCGGGTATCACGACGATTCTCAGCATTTCTATCACCACAATGGCCGCTTATGCCTTTTCACGTATGCGTTTTGTGGGGCGTGTAACCATGTTGAAAGGCATCTTGCTCATTCAGGTTTTCCCCAACCTGTTGGCGTTGATTGCCATTTACGTTCTCATCTTCCAGATTGGGGAAATCATCCCCTTCTTTGGCCTGAACACCCATGCCGGTTTGATTCTGGTGTATTTGGGCGGTTCGATGGGCTTGAACATCTGGTTGATGAAGGGCTTTTTGGACACCATCCCGCGGGCGATTGACGAATCGGGCATGATGGATGGGGCGACGCATTTCCAAATCTTTTATACGCTGCTGCTGCCGCTGCTGCGTCCCATGCTGGTGGTTATCGGCATTTTGTCTTTCATCGGCACCTATGGTGACTTTATCCTGGCGCGTATTTTGCTGAACGATGTGGATCAATACACCTTGATGGTTGGTCTGCAAATCTTTACGGCCGGGCAATTTGATAAAAAGTGGGGCGTCTTTGCGGCCGGGGCATTAATTGGCGCATTGCCGATCTTGATTACTTACTTGATGTTGCAAGACCAGATTGCCGGTGGGTTGACCTCTGGCGCTGTAAAGGAATAAGGTATGCGGCGCGTTTTAGCGCTCTTGACGTTTGTTGTAGGGATAGCCTTGTTGGCCCAACAGGGCTATCCCTTTTTTGTTCCCGTCCGGGCGGCGCCGGCGGTTGATCGCTTTCAGGATGTCAGCCGGGCGGCGGGCATTACCGACAACCGCGTTCCCAGCCTGGACATGGCGGTGGGGCTGGCGTGGGGAGATTATGATAACGACGGCCGTCTCGACCTTTATGTCACTGATCCGGCCGGCCCCAATACCCTCTACCACCACAATGGCGATGGCGCGTTTACCCAGTCGCCTTTAGCGCCGCAAGTGGCGCTGCCCGATGCCTACAGCGGCGGGGCCACATTCGCCGACTTCGACAATGACGGCTGGCAGGATTTGCTGGTCGTGAATTGGGGCGTCAACACACTCTTTCGCAACGAGGGTGGGGAGCGCTTTGTAGACATCACCCGGCAGGCAGGGCTGACCGACAGCAAAAACAGCAAATCAGCCTCGTGGGGCGATTTTGACAACGATGGTCTGCTGGACCTGTACGTGGCGAACTGGTCTTGTTACCCGGATTGCGGCCGTTCGATGGATGGCGATACCGACCGCTTTTACCACAACAACGGTGACGGCACGTTTACAGACGTGTCCGATTATCTGGGTGGCAGCCTGAACGGGGCCGGCTTCATCGCCAGCTTTGTGGATTACGACAACGATGGCGACCTGGATATTTACCTGGTCAACGATGAATTTATCAACCCCATCGGCAACAAATTGTGGCGCAACGATGGGGCGGGCTGTAATGGCTGGTGTTTTAAGCAGGTAGCAACCGAAGCCGGGGCGGATTCCAAATTGTTTGGCATGGGTCTGGCATCAGGCGATTACGACAACGATGGCGACGTGGATTTATATTATTCCAACGTTGGCCCGATGGAACTGCTGCAAAATCAGGGGGACGGGACGTTTATCGAGTCTGCGGCAGAAGCGGGTGTGCAGACGCCGGGAGATATTGGCTGGGGGGCGCTCTTTTTCGATTACAACAACGACGGCTGGCGCGACCTCTATCTGGCAGTAGCCGATACGGCCAATCACCGCGACATTGCCGCCAATAAGCTGTTTGAAAACAACGCCGATGGCACGTTTACGGCCGTTTCCTGCCTCAACCCCATCGCCGATACCCGTCCTAGCCTGTCGGCCGCCTACGCCGATTATGATCAGGATGGCTGGCTGGACCTGGTAGTGGGCAACATGGACGAAGGCTACCGGCTCTACCAGAATCAAGGCGGCCTGAGCAGCCAGAACCATTGGCTGGCGCTGCAACTCGTGGGCGACGGCCCGGTCAACCGGGATGCCGTAGGCGCAAGAGTTTACCTGACGACGCCCGATGGCCTGCGGCAAATGCAGGATGTGATGAACGGCGCCGGCCTGGGCGGTGGCAGCGAACTGGCGCTTACTTTTGGATTAGGCGAGGCAACAGCCGCCGATTTAATGATTCGCTGGCCGGATGGCACGGAACAAACCTTCCCCCATGTCGCCGCCAACCAACGCTACCAACTGGCCTATCCGCTAAATGGAGCAACGGCGCTGCAAACCCTGCCACACACGGAGCGTACGGCCGTTGCCCAACCCCACACCCTGGCTAACCTGACCGGCGCAACGGCCGTCTGGCTGATTGTTGGTCTGGCGTTGATTGCCCTAAGCGCCTGGCTCTTGCTAAGACCGGCGCAAACAAACGGCTGGGTGGGGGCAACGGCCGTTACCCTGTCTATCATCGCCCTGGGAGGAGTGCTTTCCAACCACCTGGGGATGCCGGTATGGGCCGCGTTGAGCGTGAACGGCCGTCTCCAACACCTCATGACCCAGGCCGACGTGCAGCCGCCCACCAATCCCGCCGCGCCTTCGACTGAACTGGTTAAACTAGGCGAAGCGCTCTTCTGGGACCCCGAAATCAGCGGCAACCGCGACACCGCCTGCGTCACCTGCCATCATCCGCTCACGGCGACCGGCGACAACCTGTCGCTGCCCATCGGCACGGGCGGATTGGGGTTGGGCGTGCAGCGCGTGCAGCCCGATTCGGAGCGGGAATTTGTGCCGCGCAACGCGCAGCCGCTCTTTAATTTGGGCTACACCGAATGGACGACGCTGTTCTGGGACGGCCGTGTGTCTACCAACAGTTATCACGGCTTCGACAGCCCCGCCAGCGACCGCCTACCCGATGGCCTCGATAACCTGCTCGCCGCCCAGGCCCTCTTCCCCATCACCTCCCGCGACGAAATGCGCGGCCTGCGCGGCGACGCCGACATCTTTGGACAGGTCAACGAACTGGCGAAAGTTTCTGATCACCTGGCCTGGCCCGTTTGGAACGGCGTTATGACCCGGTTATTGGCCATTCCCGGCTACGTCGAACTGTTCCAAGCCGCCTATCCCGATGTACCAGTCGGCGAGTGGGGCATTGAGCATTACGCCAACGCCATCGCCGCCTATGAAACCGTCACCTTTACCTTTGAAGACAGCCCGTTCGACAGCTACATTCGCGGCGACCACGCTGCCCTCTCCGAGCAAGAGAAGCGGGGCGCGCTGCTGTTTTATGGCGAAGCGGGCTGCGCCACCTGCCATTCCGGTGGCCTGCTGACCGATCAGCAGTTTTATAATCTGGCCGTGCCGCAAATCGGGCCGGGCAAGGGGCGCGAACAACCCTACGATTTAGGCCGCGCCCGCGAAACGGGCAGCAATTGCGACCGCTTCACCTTCCGCACCGCGCCGCTGCGCAACGTCGCCATCACCGGCCCCTGGATGCACAACGGCGCGTTCACCACACTGGAAGAGACGGTGGCCCACCACCTGAACCCGGCGGCCAACCTGCAAAGTTATGACCCCACGCAGCTTGTGGCCGACCTGGTAGAGACGTGCCGCGATGCGCCGGAGGAGGTAACGGCCGTTTTAGCCACCATTAGCCCCTCGGCCAGCGCCGGGGTACAGCTTTAGCCGTAGGAAATGGCCGATCTGATGGCTTTCTTGAACGCGCTTACCTCACCCGCTGCCCTGGATATGCAGCACATCA
>CALFEW010000222.1 GCA_937958365.1 uncultured Chloroflexota bacterium
AGCACGCTGGACCTGCGCCTGGCCGGTTCTCGCGACGCCATCATTATGGTGGAAGCGGGCGCCAATGAAGTACCGGAAAGCCTGTTTGTTGAAGCGTTGGAGTTCGGCCATCGGGCCATGCAGCCGTTGATTGACGTGCAGGAAGAAATGCGGGCGGCCATCGGCAAGGAAAAGCTCGTACCCGTTTTGGCCAGTCTGGACAGCGAACTGGAAACGGCCGTGAAAACCCGCCTGGGTGATCGCATCAAAAATATCATCGCCACCGTTACGGAGCGCGACGCCCGCAACCAGGCGATGGACGCGCTGCGCGAGGAAGTTGTCAACGGCTTCATGGCTGAAGACGAGACAATCAATCCGGCTGTAGTCCGTGAAATCATTGCCAACGAATTAAAGAAGGCGGTACGTTACCAGATTTTGTATGAAGGTATTCGCCCGGACGGCCGTGATTATACGACGATACGGCCGTTGTCCTCCGAGGTAGGCATCAGCCCCCGCGCCCATGGGTCCGGTCTGTTCCGTCGCGGCCAGACTCAGGTCCTTTCTTTTGTTTCCCTGGGCACGCCGCGCGAAGCGCAAAAACTGGAAGGCCTCTCGCCCGAAGAAACCTTGCGCTACATGCACCACTACAACTTCCCGCCCTTCTCCACCGGCGAAACCTGGCCAATGCGCGGCCCCAAACGGCGCGAAATCGGTCACGGCGCGCTGGCCGGCAACGCCCTGCGTCCGATGATTCCTTCGGAAGCGGAATTCCCTTACAGCATCCGCGTCGTCTCTGAGGTATTGTCGTCCAATGGTTCCACCAGCCAGGCCAGTGTATGCGCCTCTACCCTGGCGCTGATGGACTGCGGCGTGCCGATCAAGCGACCGGTCGCCGGCGTCGCCATGGGATTGGTCAGCGATGGCGCGAAATACGCCATCTTAACCGACATCCAGGGCATGGAAGACCACCTGGGCGACATGGACTTTAAAGTCGCCGGGACCAGCGAAGGCATCACCGCCATCCAGATGGACATTAAAATTAGCGGCCTGACCAAAGAGTTGATGGCGCAGGCGCTGGAGCAGGCGCGGGTTGGCCGGCTGGAAATTCTGGACTCGATGCTGGCGACCATCAGCGAACCGCGCAAGGAGCTAAGCCCCTTTGCGCCACGCATGTTGACCATCAAAATTGACCCAGACAAAATCGGCGCGGTCATCGGCAAGGGCGGCGCAACCATTCGCAGCCTGGAAGAGACCTACGAAGTGTCTGTGGACATCCAGGAAGACGGCACGATCTTTGTGGCCGGCGTGGATGGTTTGAAGGCAGAAGCGGCCGTGGAAGCCATCGGCGCCATGACCAAATCGCCAGAACCGGGCCAGATTTACACCGGTAAAGTTGTGCGCACCACCGATTTCGGCGCGTTTGTGGAATTCATCCCCGGCACGGACGGCATGGTTCACATTTCGCAAATTTCCAGCGATCACTTGCGCAACGTCGAAGACGCCATCAAAGTCGGCGACGAAGTGATGGTGATGGTGACGGACATCAGCCCGGAAGGCAAAGTGCGGCTGTCACGCCGCGCCGTGCTGGAAGGCTGGAGCCTGGATGAGGCACGCGCCAGCGACAACCCACGCAGCGGTGGCGGCAGCAGTGGTGGCCGTAGCGGCGGTGGTGGGAATCGTGGCGGTGGCGGTTCAAGAGATGGTGGCTCGCGTGACGGCCGTTCCCGTGGCCCCCGCCGTTAACCCTTCTCCCTGATTCGCGCCCAACATCACAACAAACAAAAGCCCTGGCCTTGACGGTCAGGGCTTTTTAACTTACTTTCAACTGCACATACAGTATAATTACAACCTGCGAACTGATTCAAAGCAGTCGCTCTAAATTATGTCCTTGTCCAAATACCCGAATTCACCCATCTGGAGCCCCAGCAGCAAGCGCCTGATCATTTTTGTTTTGGCACTGGCGTCACTTCTCATGGTCTTTCGAGTCCGCATATTGCTGCCCCCCTTTATCATCGCCATCATACTTGCCTATCTTGTCGAACCATTGGTCAAACTGGTCAGCAAACGAACACCAATCCCACGCATCTTAACCATCGCCCTCATTTACGTGGGAATCATCGCGGCCCTGGTAGCCATTCCAGTAAGCGCCGTCCCCCCCATCGTCGTTCAAGTGGATGCCCTGATTACCAACATCCCGGCCTTCACACACCAGTTAAGCCAGGTCCTCATTGAATTGCAGGAACCCATTTACATCACCGAAGACATTGTGATTCCCCTTAATCAACTTCCGTTGGACCAGGCTTTTCTCTCGCTTAGCGGCAATTTACTCAACATCGCGCAAGGTTTTGGCGGGCAAACCATCAGCATTTTGGGCAGCGTTTTGGGCGCATCTCTCAGCACCATAGGCTGGGTCTTGCTGGTGCTATTTCTCTCTTTTTACATGGTCAAAGATCACGAAATGCTCTTCCGGGGAATGCTCGCCCTGGCTCCAAAAAATTACCGCGGCGACGTGATCAACCTCAGCCGGCAAATCGCTGATCTGTGGAATGCCTTTCTGCGTGGGCAATTGGTCCTATGCCTGGTCGTTGGCATCATTGTATTCTTCATGTCCATTTTCATTGGCCTGCCAAATGCGTTATTATTGGCGCTTATTGCCGGCCTGATGGAATTTTTGCCCACCATTGGCCCGGTGTTGGCCGCGATTCCGGCCGCTTTTTTGGGCTATTTTCAGAGTGAGAGCAGTTGGTTGGGGCAATTGATTGGTCCATTTTGGTTTGTTATTGTCATCGTGATCATTTACACCGTCATTTACCAAATGGAAAATTACTACCTGGTGCCCCGAATCATTGGGCACCGGCTGCAATTGCATCCCATCGTCGTCGTTCTGGGGGCTATTGCCGGAGCCAGCATTGCCGGGATTCTGGGCATCATGCTGGCCGCGCCGGTTCTCGCCAGCGGCCGTATCACTTTTGCTTACATCCATGCAAAACTGACAGACCAGCCGCCCTTCCCCACTATCACTACGCCCCAAAACGAACCGATTGCCGCAGCACAATTACCGGAATCCAACTCGCAAATTTCAGAGTCATAACCCTATCATCAAAGGAGATTTTTAATGAAAGCAAACGAAAATGGTTCACAGTTCGACGCCGACATCATTGCGGAGACAGAAAGCTTCGCGGTCTGGCGCAGCCAGGAAGAAG
Source organism: uncultured Chloroflexota bacterium (assembly GCA_937958365.1). Taxonomy (GTDB): domain Bacteria; phylum Chloroflexota; class Anaerolineae; order Promineifilales; family Promineifilaceae; genus Leptovillus. The sequence goes on from CALFEW010000222.1 coordinate 3,183, forward strand.
ATGGCTTTGTCTACCACGTAGAAATGGGCGGCATCACCCTCCATCTGGCGGCCGAAGAGTGGGAAGAGTTTATCATCCTCATTAAAAGCGCGGCCTAATATGCGTGCCCGGGTGGCGCACGGATAGAACCCACAACTCGTAAGGGCGAGCGAAACGCTCGCCCTTACAACCAACGTGATAGTCGCAGTCACAGTCTGTTCATCAGGAGGGAAGAATGGACGCAGAAGATGCAGTTGCTTACGTGCCTAAAATTCGAGACATGGCCGAAAATGACCGACCGCGGGAAAGATTGATACAGGTCGGCCCTGGGGCTGTCTCATCAGCCGAATTGTTAGCCATTATTTTGCGCACCGGCGTCGGCGGTGAAAATGTGCTGCGGCTGGCGGAAAGGCTGCTTTATACATTTGGTTCTGTGCCTGGCCTGGCGCGAGCTACCATCCCGGAATTGATGACTGTCAAGGGCATTGGGCAGGCCAAAGCCGTGGAAATAAAGGCCGCTTTAGAAATTGGCCGGCGGCTGATGGCCAGTGCGCCGGAAGAAAAACCGCGCATTACCTCGCCGGCCGATGCAGCCAATTTGCTTATGTCGGAGATGATGTTTTTGGAGCAGGAACATTTGCGGCTTATCTTGCTGGATACACGAAACCGGGTATTGGGGACGCCCAACATCTACGTGGGCAGCCTGAATACCTCGGTTATTCGGATTGGCGAGTTGTTCCGCGCCGCCATCAAGGCCAACGCGGCGGCGTTTATCGTCGCCCACAACCATCCTTCAGGCGACCCGTCGCCATCGCCGGAAGACGTGAACGTGACCCGGCAACTGGTTGCCGCCGGGAAGTTATTGGACCTGGAAGTGCTGGATCACATTGTCATCGGGCAGCAGCGGTATGTTTCCTTGAAGGAGCGGGGGCTAGGTTTTGACAATTAAGGAGCGGTATGAGTCGAGCTGAGTTTCTGATTAATGGAAATCTGGGTGAACCTTTTTATCCGGTTGGGGGAGACAAGCAGCGGATTACGGCCGTTGGCTGGATGAGTTGGTGGTTGCCGCCGCAGCCCGACGACCCGAACTGGAAATCTCGCCAGCCAGTCTTCAGCAACTTCACCATGGACAACCGGCCGGTACAGCAGCTTTCCACGCCATGGGGAACCCACGTGGCCGGTTTGTGGCAGCAAGTGCCGTCGGCTCCGGGCAATCGGTATGAACTGACTGTTGAAGGGCAGGCCTGGTCCAGCGACGACGCTACGCCGGGCAGTCGCGTGGAAGCCAGCGACGTCAATCTGCAAATTGGCATAGATCCGACCGGCGGGGTTGACCCGGAAAGTCCGCTCATCCAATGGAGTCCGCTGGCGCAGCCTTTGAGCCGCTGGGAGACATTGCACCTGACGGCCGACGCCGAAACCACAACCATCACTATCTACCTGAAATCGGCCCCGGCCCTGCCAAAGCGGCAGCAGAGCGTCTTCTGGCGCAACGCCTTTTTGCGGCCGATTGGCCGTCACAAACGCAGCATCAATATCATCGGCGCAGGGGATACGCACATTAGCGTAGAGCCGGAACATCCGCATCCGGGCGAGCCGATCCGCGTGACCATTTCCTCAACGCGAGAACACAAGCAGGTAGATTTGTTGGTGAAAGACGCGGAAGATGTGTTAACGGCCGTTTCCCCCTTCGGCCATACCCTAGACGAAGAGCGCCACCTCTGGCGCTACGAATTTGCCGCCAGAGAAGATGGCCTGTATGAAGTGCGTTTTGTCGGCGATAAGGGCGCGCGCCTGTTGGCGCTGCGATTGCTGCAAGTGGCGCGAGACGTGCAGCTTGTGCCCAGCGATGCCTCGCGCCTGAATTACCGGCGGGTCTACGTGCTGCTGCCGCCAACAGCCGACGCCCATTGGTTCACGGCGTCGGCGCGCGGCGGATTTGACGGCCGTTTTACCATCGGTTTCTCGGCCGACGACGCCGGCGTAGGCGACCTGGGCGACAAACAGGTCATCGCCGTCAATCCTCACCACTGGCCCGAAGTGTTAACCGCATCCTGGTTTCAGCAGCATTATCCGGGGGTAAAGTTTACGGCCGTCGTCGTCACCAAACCCGATGACCTGGAGGCGTGGCTCAAAGATTGGCACGAACGTGGGCTGTAAGCCGCAAACGCGATGCCTGCGAATAACCGATTACGGAACACGGTTTACGGATTACGGAATACGAACTACGGCTCACTCCTCCACCACCAAAGCCACATC
>CALFEW010000223.1 GCA_937958365.1 uncultured Chloroflexota bacterium
AGGTCGCCGTTTTTGAGCTTTCAGCCCAGAGATGTGCCGCACTTACAAAGGGCACAAGTGTGGCCCACTACTCTGGGAAAAGTGCGTCGCATCTGAATGCTTACCTGGACTGTAGCAACGATTCAATCAAAATTTCACCAGCAAACTTGGGAAAAGGCATTAGCGCGTTGAGGTCAGATTGCGCCCAAACATGTCGCCATAGTATACGCCAATGTGCGCCCAGGTGTTTTCGCTATCGTGGGTTGCTTCGTTGACCCAATTCGCCAGGAAAGTTCCCATGCGGTGATTTTTCTGGTAACACGCCTCAAAATGATTGCAGCAAGTGTCGGCGTCTGCAGCAATTCTAAATGTAAAACCGACTAAAGGTAGAGCGCGAAAAATGGCTTCAAAGACTATGCCGAAATTCCGAAAAACTGACGCAAAAACGTCCGACTCCGGACTTGGCGACACAAAACAACCTCTTTTTATCTTCAACGGTGTGGTAAATTCGCCAAACCGCCTCTGGTGAAATCTACATTTAGAATTGCTGAGCCATTCGCAAGCCGCTGCTCCGCATGGAGATCATCTGGACAACGGCATCCTGGCCGGCAGGCGAACGTCGAAAACGGACCCACCTTCGGCCCGGTTGCGAACGCTCACCTCGCCGTGATGAAGACCCACAATGTCTTGCACGACCCCCAAACCCAGACCTGTACCGGGAATTGTGGATTGGCTGGCATACCGTCCCCGATAAAACCGCTCGAACAAATGTGGCAAATCTTCCTGATCAATGCCGACTCCGGTATCTGCCACTTGCAGGTGGATGTTGCCATTTTGCCGGAATGTTTTGATCTGGATTGAGCCGGTCGGAGTATAGTTCATGGCGTTAACCAGGAGATTTGTGACCACCCGCGCCAGTTGTGTTTGTTCGCCAAATACGGCCGGCAGGTCTGGGTCCAGGGTGTAGGTCAGGGTCAGGTTACGGGCTTTAATCTGGCTGTCGTAGTCAGCCACGACGTCTGTAACCACCTGGTTCAGGTTGACCGGGGTATATTCGGCCTTGCTTAAATGGCTGGTTTGCCGGGACTCGTCGAAGATGTTTTCCACGAGGTGCGTCAGGCGCATGGTTTCTTGTTTCAGGACTTGCCGGTAGCGTTCGTGTTTTTCGGGCCTGCCTTTCTCCAGTAAATCCAGATAGACGTTCATGTTGGTGATGGGGGTGCGCAGTTCGTGGGAGATGTCGGAAATGAATTTGGATTTCAGGCGGTCTAGTTCGGTGAGGCGTTCATTCATTTCGGCCAATTCATGGGTGCGCTCGATGACGCGATCTTCCAGTTGGTTGGCGTGGGCGCGGAGTTGTTCGTACAGATGGGCGTTGTCGAGGGCCAGGCTGGCCTGAGTGGCGAATGCTTGCAGCAGCTCGACGTGTTCCTGGTGGTAGTAGTTGGGGTGGCTTTTGGAGAGGGCGAATACGGCCGTTGTCTTTCCTTGCACAAAAACCGGCACACCCATCCAGGAGCGCGTATGGGGCGCCCCTTTATCTGTCAGCCAACCGGGATAAGTCTGAATGTCATCAATGATTAACGGCCGTTGCGTCTGCAAAATATGCCACAGATTCGGCGTGTGTTTCAGATCAAAGGTCAGGTTAGCCACCCGATCCGCTACATTTTGCCCAAACTTTTCATAGCCACGAGAGTGGGCAATGTGGGCAAAATCGCCGCGAACCAGAATAATATTGGCTGAATCGTAGGGAACCACTCGCGCGATCTGGTCTACGATGAGCGCCAGAACCTGGTCAAAATCTAGCGTGGAGCTAAGCGCCACTCCGGTTTCTTGCAGCGCTTCGGCTTTTTCTCGTTGACGTTTTTCGGCCTCGTAAAGCCGGGCATGTTGAATAGCGATAGCCAACGAATCGGCGATTTCACGAGCGATGGCGATGTGTTCATCGGTAAAAGCGCCCGGTTGGTCAGCGCCTAAATTCAAAAGCCCCATCAATATATCCTCTTGAGCCATCAAGGGGACGTTTACATAAGCTCGCAACCCAACAGTCCGCAGGCTGTCATAAAAATCCGAGGAGGGGGTGTGTTCATGCAAGTCCGGCACATAGTACACCTGATTATGCTGAACCACCTGGAAGGCAGATTGGTTGTCGAACTGGAATGGGATGCTGGTATCTTCGGCCGTTTGAGCCTGGGAATTTAGCGTCACGGTTGTTAACGTATCGGTTTGGTTGTCCAGCAAGACAACGCTGGCGCGTGACCAGGGCACGATCTGGCGCAGGCGCTGCAATGCGACCCGGGCCATTTGCTCCGGGGCGCGACGAGACAAAATAGCCTGATCAATGGCGTGCATCGCTTCCAGACGTTCGGTAAACTGCCGCAATTCGGCTTCTGCCTGTTTACGCCGGGTGATGTCTAGTTTGATGGCGATGAAGTGGCTGACCTGACCGGACTCGTCCAGGACAGGGGTGATGGTTTGTTCTTCGGTGTAGAGACGGCCGTTTTTCTGCCGATTGACAATTTCGCCATGCCATGCCTGTCCACTGAGAATTTTCTGCCACATCTCGGCATAAAATTCACGGCCGTGCTGCTTCGAGCTAAGAATTGCCGGACTTTTGCCCAGCACTTCAGTCGCTTCGTAACCGGTCAACGTCACAAACGCCGGATTCACCCAAATGATTTCGCCTTTGCGATTTGTAATGATAATGGCGTTAGCCGCCGCTTCCAGGGCTGAACTAAGCAGGCGCAGTTGCTCTTCTGCTCCCGAACGCCGTCCAATTTCCTCAATTAAGTGACTATGCAGCCGTTTATTAAAATGGTGGGCTATCTCCACCAGAACAACAATCATGACTAAGCCAAAAACCGTGTCCAGAAGAATCGAACGCAGCGTGTGTTGGAGCAAGAAAAATTTGCACAACTCCAGCGCAAGCAGCAAAAAAACACCCACGACAATGACGAGTCGTTTTATCTGACGGATATCGCGTGTTACAAACCCGTTAGCTTTCATAACCTTTTCGGAGCCTGAGCGGATTGAAACTCAGGTCTTGGTACCATTTTGTTCGCCCCACTCGGCTAATAATATGAATAGTTTAGAAGAAAAACCGATGTCACAAATAGAAAATTGGTACTAAAGTAACAGTACTCCAGACTAAAGATGCTGCGTTGGGCTGTTTCGCCTGTAGACAGCGAACTGGTAAATGGTGAACTTTTCTTTATACTATGAAGGTCGAACGGTTTTCCCTTTATGACTGCCTGCTGTATTGTGATACGGCCGTTACACCTACCACGCATCGCCCGGAGATCACCATGACTTTACTCGGTTCAAGTTTTCGCACTCATAACAAACGTCTGTCTTCCCCAGACTCTGCACGGCTGCAAAGCCTGCCGGCTCCTTCTGGGGGTGGAGTTGGCGCCAATCCCCTTCCGTTCCTGTCGTTTCACCCGTATCCACAAAAAAACAATCCGCAAAATCAAATCCATCTACAAACGAACATACAATCAACCTCGTAATCAATTACGCTCTATGTATGCTTTATTGTCAGAGACGCTATTATACGCGCAAAGTCACGCGGCTGAATTACTAAACGCCATTGGCGAACACTTGCTGCTGGTAGCTATCTCTTTGGGCGTCAGCATGACGGTGAGCATCCCATTAGGCATCTGGACTTCACGTTCACGCGCGGCTTCTATGATCCTCATCACCTCCTTCAATGCGCTGCGCGTCGTGCCCAGCATTGCCATTTTGTTCCTGGCGATTCCTGTTTTCGGCCTGTCCAACACGTCGGCCATCATCGCCCTGACGATTCTGGCGTTCCCGCCCATCCTCATCAACACCGACGCTGCTTACCGCACCATCGAACCGGCCATCCGCGAATCGGCCACCGGCATGGGCATGACCAGCCAGCAGTCGTTGTGGCGCATCGAGACGCCGCTAGCATTGCCGGTCATCGTCGCCGGTGTGCGCACGGCAACCGTCGAAGTGATTGCCAGCGCCACGCTGGCCGCCTTTATTGGCATTGGCGGGTTGGGGCTGTTTGTCGTGCGCGGTTTTGCGCTTTATGAGATTCCCATCTTGTTGGTCGGCGCGATTCCCGTGGCCTTGCTGGCGCTGGCGGCCGATTTGCTCTTGGGTGGCTTGCAAAACAAGTTGCAGCCACCTTCCTGACACTGCGTTCGTCATTGTTTTTTCTGGGGGCCGGTTACGGCCGTTCCCATAAAAAAGCTGTCACTGTTTGATTGACCAAACCTATCTGTAGGAGGCAAAACGTGAAAAAAGCACATTGGTTTTTTGTACTGGTCGTCATCGCCCTGACTCTGGGGCTGGCGGCATGTGGCGGCGGCGGTGATAAAACCATCACCGTCGCTTCCAAAGATTTCACCGAGCAGTTCATCCTGGGGGAAATGTACGCCCAACTGCTGGAAAACGCCGGTTTCACCGTCGAGCGCAAGCTCAACCTGGGCGGCACACCCGTCGCCCAGCAGGCGCTGCTGGATGGCGAGATTGACGTGTATCCCGAATACACCGGAACCGGCCTGCTCACCGTCCTCAAATTAGGCGTGATGAGCGATCCGCAGGCTGTGTATGACGCCGTCAAGCAGGGGTACGCCGATCAATTCTCGCTGGTCTGGCTGAACCCCGCGCCGATGAACAATACCCAGGCGCTGGCGATGACCAAAACACGCGCCGCCGAGTTGGGCATCACCACGTTTTCCGACATGGTAGCCAACGCCGACCAGTTGGTCCTGATTGGTCCGCCGGAATTTGCCGAACGCGAAGATGGCGTTCCCGGTCTGAAGCGCGTGTATGGCGACTTTGAATTTGCCGACTTTTTGACGGTGGACCCCGGCCTGCGTTATCAGGCTTTGCTGAACGGCGAAGCAGACGTGGTGGTGGCCTTTGGCACCGATGGCGAACTGGCGGCCTACGACCTGGTTTCGCTGATTGACGACAAGGGACTTTATCCGCCCTATCAGGTGGCCCCGGTGATTCGTCAGGCGGCTTTGGACGCCAACCCGGACGTGGCCGCGATACTCAACACCCTGGCTCCCCTGCTGACAGACGCGACCATGCAGCGCCTGAACAACGAAGTGAGCGGCAACGGCCGTGAACCCGCCGACGTCGCCAGAGAATTTCTGGTGGCCCAGGGATTGATCACCGAGTAAAGATTTTAGACACAAGATCAAAGATTGAAGATGGGCCAGTCTCCAATCTTCAATCTTTGATCTTCCATCTTCACCTTTTATGAGCACCATCCGCTTCGAGAACGTCAGCAAGCAGTTTCCGAACACGCCGCACACGGCCGTTGACGACGTGAGCTTTGTCGTGGACGAAGGCAGCTTTGTCGTCCTGTTAGGGCAGTCCGGCTGTGGCAAAACGACGCTGCTCAAGATGATCAACCGGCTCTACGAGCCATCGGCAGGGGCCATTTACCTGGGCGACGCCGACATTCGCCAGATGGACGCCACGCAATTGCGCCGCCAGATTGGCTATGTTATCCAGCAAATCGGCCTGTTCCCGCACATGACGGTGGCGCAAAACATCGCCATCGTGCCGGAACTGCTGCGCTGGGATGCCGGCCGCGTGGCGGCGCGGGTAGATGAATTGTTGCTGCTGGTAGATTTGCCGCCGGACGAGTATCGCGGCCGTTATCCGTCGCAGCTATCTGGCGGGCAGCAGCAGCGCGTGGGTGTGGCCCGCGCGCTGGCCGGCGACCCAGGCGTCATCTTGATGGACGAGCCATTTGGGGCGATAGACGCCATCACCCGCACCGGGCTGCAGGATGAACTGCTGCGGCTCCAGCGTAAACTGCACAAGACCGTTGTCTTTGTGACCCATGACGTGGAAGAGGCGCTGCGGCTGGCGGACAAGATCGTGATTATGCGGAACGGCCGTATCATCCAATACGACTCGCCCTTCCACATTCTCAGCCGCCCGGCCGACCAGTTTGTGCGCGAACTGATCGGCGCGGATGACATCGTGCGCCAGTTGAGCCTGATTCGCGTCGAATCGGCCATGGAACCGCTGCCGCCCGGCGATGGGCGAAACGGCTACCCCACCATTGGCTGCGACGACAACTTGCGTCAGGCGCTGTCCGCGCTGCTTGGCTCCGCCGCTCCGGCCCTGACGGTACTGGACGCCGGTCGGCCGGTCGGGCTGCTGACGCTGGCCGGCATTCAAAACTCGGCCGGGGAGACGTAGGCCCATGAGCTACGTGTGGAACAATCCCGACGTGCTGTTGGCGCTTACCGGCGAGCATTTGGTCATGACCGTCGTCTCTTTGTTGATTGCCACGCTGATCGCCCTGCCCTTGAGCGTCATTTTGGTACGCCATGAACGGCTGGCAACGGCCGTGTTGGGCATTTTGGGGGTCTTTTACACCATTCCCAGCATTGCTTTGCTCATTTTGCTGCTGCCGATATTTGGGTTGAATCAGACGGCCGTGATTGCCGCATTGGTCATCTACACGCAAATCATCCTGGTGCGCAACATGGTCGCAGGGCTGAAAGGCGTACCGGAACCGACACTGGAAGCGGCCACCGGCGTGGGCATGAGCGCCTGGCAGCGCTGGAGCAAGGTGCAGGCGCCGCTGGCGCTGCCGGTCATTTTGGCCGGAATGCGCATTGCGGCCGTCGTGGCCGTGGCAATTGCCACCGTTGGCGCGAAGTTTGGCGCAGGCGGGTTGGGGACGCTGCTGTTTGATGGGATTGCGCAGAACCGCTACGATAAAATCGTCGTCGGTTCCGTGGCCGTGGCGCTGCTGGCCTTTGCCCTGAACCGCCTGCTCATCGCCGCCGAAGATTATTTTGACGTCGCCAAACGAATTGCGCGGGCGGAACGTAAAGCCGTAGTCCGTGAGCCGTGAGCCGTGAGCCGTAATCCGTATTCCGTAATCCGTAAACGGAACACGGAACACGGAATACGGAATACGAAAAACCCCACTACCCCAGAACTTCATTCATAATCGCCACGCCGCTGCTGGCCCCAATGCGATTGGCCCCGGCCTGGACCATCGTCAGGGCGTCGGCCAGGTTGCGGATGCCGCCGGACGCTTTGACGCCGGCCTGCTGCCCCACCACGCGCCGCATGAGGGCCACGTCAGCCACGCTTGCGCCGCCGGTGCCAAAGCCGGTGGAGGTTTTGACGAAGTCGGCCCCCGCAGCCAATGATAACTGGCAGGCCATTTCCTTCTCCGCATCGCTCAGGTAGCAGGTTTCGATGATGACTTTGAGCAGTCCATGAGTGGCATGGGTGGCGGCGGCGACGGCGGCGATGTCTTGTTGGACGTGGGGGAAACGGCCGTCTTTCAACGCCCCAACGTTCACCACCATGTCAATCTCGTCTGCGCCATCGGCCAGGGCTTGCTGCGTTTCGGCCACCTTGGCGGCCGTGCTGGTTGCGCCCAATGGGAAGCCCACCACACTGCACACCTTCACCGGCCACCCGGCCAATCTCTCGGCCACAAACGCCACATGCGTCGGATTCACGCACACCGAAGCAAAGGTATATTGCAACGCCTCGTCGCAAATCCGGGCCACATCGGCCTGGGTAGCAAAGGCTTTAAGGATGGTATGGTCAATCAGCCGGGCGATGAAGCCCGGGTTTTGTTCTAACGCGGCCAGGATTTCAGCCTGGGTCATGGTATCAGGGTTCATGAAATTGCCTTTTGGGAATGGTTGTTGTCTGTAAATTATGATGAAGCTGTTGAGTACGCATTATCCAACTCTTCGCGGATAACACGCCGCAACGTTTCTTCCAGGGTGTCGCGTTCCATAGCCTGGCGCAAGGCATCGTTGATCAATGTCTGGTAGCCACGCGCTCCGGCTTTAGCCTGAAAATACTCGATCAAAACTGTGTCCAATGAGATTGTTACCCGGCGCTTACGCGATGCGGGTTTTAAACCCACACGAAATTCAGCCCGTTCTATGTCGGACTGGGTGATTTCTGGGTAATCATCTTCGTCATCAAACATTGGAGAAGAATAGGAGTTGCTCATTTTTGCTCGCCTCACGCATTGAGATCACGCGAATTTCGTCTTCAGATTCAGTGTGGACGATGACTAAAACTTTGTCACCTGACAATCCAAGTGTAACCCAACGCTGTTCGCCATAGTCCTGGCGATCATCCTCAAACGTGAACGTTGGCCCCCTAAAAACTTGCTCAGCCTGAGCAAAATCAAGGCCTCGTTTTTGAAGTGTTAGCTGCCTTTTGGGTTCATGCCAGGTGAATCGCATGAGGAAGATTATGCATATAATTATGCACAAGTCAATGGCGAGTAGCGGGTAGCGGGTAGCGAGTGCTATACCCGCCACCCGCTACAGGGCAGTCTTAAAACTTTGGCCGGGGAAGGCCCAATCCAGCCCAAACACGTCGGCAATGGTCGCCGCTAAATCAGCAAAGGTAGAGCGTATGCCGATGTTAACGGCCGTTTTCACCCCTGGCCCCGTCACCAAAATCGGCACGTACTCGCGGGAATGGTCGGTGCTGGGCGTGGTCGGGTCGTTGCCGTGATCGGCCGTCAGGATCAGCACGTCGTCGGGGGCCAGGGCGGCGACGATTTCCGGCAAGCGTACATCGAACTCGGCCAGGGCATTGGCGTAGCCAGCCGGATCATTGCGGTGGCCGAATTTGGCGTCGAAGTCCACCAGATTGGTGAAGATGAGGCCGCGCCGCCGCTGCTCTTGGATGGCGGCGATGGTTTTGTCTACGCCGTCCGAATTGTCCAGCGTGTAAACGTAGTCGGTAATGCCCTGCCCGACGAAGATGTCGTTGATTTTGCCGACAGCGTAAACCATCAGCCCGGCCTCTTTCAGCGCGTCCAGCACGGTGGGCTGCGGCGGCACGACGGAAAAATCGTGGCGGTTGGCGGTGCGGGTGAAGTGGCCGGGCTGCCCGACAAACGGCCGGGCAATGACGCGGCTCACCTCATGTTCGCCGCGCAAAATGGCGCGAGCGATGCGGCACATGCGGTACAACTCGTCAATGGGGATGATGTCTTCGTGAGCGGCAATCTGAAACACGCTGTCGCCAGAGGTGTAAACAATGGGTTTGCCGGTCGCCACGTGTGCCGCGCCCAATTCGTCCAGGATAACCGTGCCGGAGGCGGGATAGTTGCCCAGCGTGCCGCGCCCGATTGCGGCCTCGAAACGGGCCATGACGTCGGGTGGGAAGCCGTGGGGGTAGAGGGGAAACGGCCGTGCCAACTGCACACCCATCAATTCCCAATGCCCGGTGGTGGTGTCTTTGCCGGCGGACACTTCGGCCATTTTACCGTAAACGGCCGTTGGCGCAGTTTGCGGATTCACGCCCGGCAAGATGGCGATGTTGCCCAGTCCCATTTGGGTGAGATTGGGTACGCGCAGGCCGCCGACGGCAACGGCCGTATTGCCCAGCGTATGGCTGCCCACGTCGCCATAGGCGGCGGCGTCCGGCAGTTCGCCAATGCCCACGCTGTCTAAAACAATGACGATGACGCGGCTTATGTTCATGGGAACCCCTTTTCAATTACGGACTGCGGAATGAAG
>CALFEW010000224.1 GCA_937958365.1 uncultured Chloroflexota bacterium
CAAGAAGCAACGGTTCAGGAGCAAGAAGCAACGGTTCAGGAGCAAGAAGCAACGGTTCAGGAGCAAGAAGCAACGGCTCAGGAGCAAGAAGCAACGGTTCAGGAGCAAGAAGCAACGGTTCAGGAGCAGGTAGCAACGGTTCAGGAGCAAGAAGCAACGGTTCAGGAGACTTCGGAGCGCAGGCGTCCCGCCTGCCGGGGCGGACGGGGACGTCCGCGGGCCTATTTTCAAGGAGAAGACATGTTAAGAGGTATTTCATCGCTGTTCAGCCCGGAGCTGTTGGCGACTTTGTACGAGATGGGACACGGCGACGAAATTGTGCTGGCCGACGCGCACTTTCCCGGCCACAGCACCAACGATCTGGTTATTCGGGCGGATGGGTTGGAAATTGAGGATTTGCTGGGCGCGATTCTGCCATTGTTCGCCCTGGACAATTACGTTGAAGACCCGGTGGTCATGATGGCCTGTGTCCCTGGCGACGATCCCGACCCTGAAGTGGAAAAAGGCTACCGGGCCGTCATCAACGCCTATGCTCCCGGCACGCCGCCCATCTCCTTTATCGAGCGTTACGCCTTCTACGAACGCGCCGCCGACGCTTACGCCGTCGTCATGACCGGCGACACGCGCAAATACGCCAACATCATCCTGAAAAAAGGCGTGTCGTGAAGCGGGTGGCGAGTGTTTGCCACCCGCCACCCGCTCTTCATCATTCACCATTCACAATTCACCATTCACAATTCACAATTCAAAGGGGTTTCCCATGTATGCAATTGGTTTGGATTTTGGCACGTTATCGGTACGGGCTTTGCTGGTGGAGACGGCGACGGGGCGCATTGTGGCTACGGCCGTTGCCCCCTTTCGTCATGGCGTCATAGATGAAAAACTACCCGGCGGCGGCGCTTTAGGGCCAGATTGGGCGCTGCAACACCCAAATGATTGGCTGGAAGGGTTAACGGCCGTTACCCGCGAAGTCCTCAGCCACATCCCCAATCCCGCCGACGTGACCGGCATCGGCCTGGACTTCACATCCTGCACCGTGCTGCCCGTCACCGCCGACGGCACGCCCTTCTGCCAGCTAGAAGCCTGGCAAGACACGCCCAACGCCTGGCCCAAATTGTGGAAACACCACGCCGCGCAAAAACAGGCCACGCAAATCACGGCAACGGCCGTTGCCCGCGACGAAACCTGGCTCAAACGGTACGGCGGCATCATCTCCTCCGAGTGGCTGCTGCCCAAAGGGGCGCAAATCCTGGCCGAAAACCCCGACCTGTACGGCGCAATGGACATGCTGGTCGAAGGCGGCGACTGGGTGGTGTGGCAGCTCACCGGTGGCTTCGCCCGCAACGCCTGCGCCGCCGGGTTCAAAGGCATGTGGCACAAAGCCGACGGCTACCCGGATGAAGATTATTTGACGGCCGTTCACCCCGATCTCGCCGGATTCTACGCCACCAAAGGGCGCGGGCCGGTGGTCGCCGCCGGTGCGCCGGTCGGCGGCCTGTCCGCGGAATGGGCCGAAAAATTAGGCTTAAAGGCGGGCACAAAAGTCGGCGCAGGCATCATAGACGCCCACGCCGGGGCCATCGGCGCGGGCATCACCGATAACGGGCTGCTCTACATGGCGATGGGCACCTCCACCTGCCACATGCTCCTGTCCGATCAGGAAGTGCTGTGCGAAGGCATCAGCGGCGTGGTAGAGGATGGCATCTTGCCCGGCCGTTTCGGCTACGAAGCCGGGCAAGCGGGCGTCGGCGACATCTTCAACTGGTTCACCGAACACGCCGGGCAATCCCACGAGGCGCTGACGGCCGCCGCTGCCGATTTACGACCGGGCGAAAGCGGCCTGCTGGCGCTCGATTGGTGGAACGGCTGCCGCACGCCCCTGGTAGACGCCGACCTGAACGGCGTGCTGCTCGGCTACTCGCTGCGCACGACGCCGGCGGAAGTCTATCGGGCGCTCATCGAGGCCACCGCTTTTGGCACGCGGCTCATCCTGGATACTTTTGCTGATGGCGGCGTGGCGGTTCATGGCCTGCGGGCGGGCGGCGGGCTGACCAAAAATGGGCTGCTGCTGCAAATCTACGCCGATGTGACCGGGCTGCCGCTGGAAGTGTGCGCCACGGAACACGCCAGCGCGTTGGGCGCGGCGATTTTGGGCGCGGTGGCGGGTGGGGCGTATGATTCGCTGGAAACGGCCGTTACCCACATGGTCCCCGCGCCAGAACGCACCATCCAGCCCAATCCGGCCCACAAAGCCACCTACGACGGCCTCTACGCCGAATACAAACGCCTCGTAGACTACTTTGGCCGCGACGCCCATTCACCGCTCAAGCGCTTGCGGGCGCTGCGGGGGTAGCGGGTAGCGAGTAGCGGGTAGCGGGTAGCACGTTTCCTCTTGAACTCGCCACTCGCCACTCGCCACTCACCTTCTTCACCATGACACACAAGACAGTTTTGGCCGTTGATCTGGGCGCGGAGTCGGGGCGGGTGACGGCCGTTCATTTTGATGGCGAACGGCTGACCATTGAGGAACTGCATCGCTTTCCCAATGGCGCGGTCAACGTGCGCGGCACGTTGTATTGGGACTTTTTGCGCCTGTGGGCGGAGATTCAGGCCGGGATTGAGCGGGGCAAAACACACCAACCGGCGGGCATTGGCGTGGATACCTGGGGGGTGGATTTTGGGCTGTTGGATAGAGACGGCCGTTTGCTGAGCAATCCCGTCTGTTACCGCGACGGCCGTACCGAAGGCATGATGGCCGCCGCCTTCGCCCGCGTGCCCCAGAGCGAGATTTTCGCCCAGACCGGCATCCAGTTCGCCCGCTACAACACCCTCTACCAGCTTCTCAGCCTTGTCGAAAGCCAATCGCCCCTGCTGGACGCCGCCGACACGCTGCTGCTGTCACCCGACCTGCTCAATTATTGGTTGACGGGCGTGAAAGCCGCCGAGCAAACCATCGCCTCGACGACGCAAATGCTGGACGTGCAGACGCGGCAGTGGGCGACGGGGCTGCTGGCGCGGCTGGACATTCCGGCGCGCATTCTGCCGCCCATCGTCGCCTCAGGCACGCGCCTGGGCTGTTATGACGACATCCCGGTTTTTGCCTCCGGCGGGCATGATACGGCCAGCGCCGTGGCCGCCGTGCCCACGCAGACGGCCGATTATGGCTACATCAGCAGCGGCACGTGGAGTCTGGTGGGACTGGAGATGGAACGGCCGTTGCTCACCCCCGCCGCCTTCGCCGCCAACATCACCAACGAGGGCGGCGTGGCGGGCAGCGTGCGGCTACTGACCAACGTGGCCGGGTTGTGGCTGGTGCAGCAGTGCCGTGTCGCCTGGCGGCGGGACGGCCGTGAATTTGATTACCCCACGCTGGTGAAACTGGCCGAAGCCGCCCACCCGCACACTGCCTTCATCAACCCCAACGCCCCAGAATTTCTGACGCCGGGTGATTACCCGGCGCTGGTCCGGGCATTTTGCGCCCGCACCAATCAGCCTGTCCCCCAAGACGAAGGAACCGTGGTGCGCGTGTTGCTGGAAAGTCTGGCGCTGGAATACCGCACCGTCTTTGCGCGGCTGGCGCATCTGACCGGGCGAGCCATCGAGGTGATCCACATCGTCGGCGGCGGCACGCAAAATCAACTGCTCAACCAGATGACGGCCGACGCGACCAACCGACCGGTCATCACCGGCCCGATTGAGGCGACGGTGTTGGGCAATGCGCTGGTGCAGCTCATCGCCCTGCGCGAACTGGCCGACCTACAACAGGGGCGGCAGGTGGTGGCCCAATCCGGCTTGCTGCGGCGCTATGAACCGGGGGGAGAAACGGCCGTGTGGGACGAGGCTTACCGGCGTTATACAGAATAAAAGCCGGGTTACCCGGCGTCGTCTTGCAGACCGGCGCTTTAGCGCTGGTCGTGGCGGGTGCTTACCGGCATTATACAGAATAAAAGCCGGGTTTACCCGGCGTCGTTTTGCAGACCGGCGCTTTAGCGCTGGTCGTGGCGGGTGCTTACCGGCATTATACAGAATAAAAGCCGGGTTTACCCGGCGTCGTTTTGCAGACCGGCGCTTTAGCGCTGGTCGTGGCGGGCTACGCCTGGAGCTAAAGCCCCAGGCTAAAAAACGACGCCCCGTAAACGGGGCTAAAGAAGGCCGTGACGGTAATGACATATTGGGCGCGGCTTCCCTCGAATACAAACGCTTTGCGTACTGAGATTTTATTCACTCTTTTCAAGGACTTCTATGAACTTTCAACTTTTGCACCCCCGCGACCAGTTGGTGGCGGTGATGAATCGCATCTATCACAGCGGTATGACGACGCTGTCCGGCGGCAATTTGTCTATTCTGGATGACAATGGCGACATCTGGATTACCCCGGCGGGCGTGGACAAGGGCAACCTGACGCCGCAGGACATTATGTGTGTGGACGTAAACGGCCGTATCACCGGCCCCCATCGCCCCTCGTCCGAACTGCCCTTCCACCGCGCCATCTACGCCGCCCGGCCCGATTTGCGGGCCATCGTCCACGCCCATCCGCCGGCGCTGGTCTCGTTTAGCATTGCCCGGAAAGTGCCGGAAACGGCCGTTATCCCCCAACTCCAGCGCATCTGCGGCCGGGTGGGTTACGCCCCCTACGCCCTCACCGGCAGCGAACAACTCGGTCAGGTCATCGCCGCCACGTTTGGCGAGGGCTACAACAGCGTCATGTTGGAAAATCATGGGGCCGTGGCCGCCGGCGAAACGCTTTTGGGCGCTTTTGAACGGCTGGAAACGCTAGAATTTGGCGCGCGCACCCTGATTCGCGCCAACACATTGGGCCAGATCAACATCCTCACCGCCGACCAACTGGCCCTGTTCGACCAGCCCGCCCCGGCGCTGCCCGAATTTACGCCCACGACCCATTCCAGCCAGGAACGGGACTTACGGCGGCAAATCGCCGACGCCGTGCGGCGCGCCGTCGCCCGCCAGCTCATGCTCAGTACCGAAGGCGTCGTCTCGGCGCGGTTGGACGCGGACAGCTTCCTCATCACACCCACCGGCCAGGATCGCGGCGCGATCACGATTGAGGACGTGGTGCTGGTGCGCCAGGGGCAGCGCGAACGCGGCAAAACGCCCAGCCGCGCCGTGCGGTTGCACCAGGCCATTTACGCCGCCCAGCCCGACATCCACTGCATCATCATGGCCCAATCGCCCAACGTGATGGCCTACGCCACCACCGGCACGCCGTTTGATTCGCGCACCATCCCGGAAAGCTACATCTGGCTGCGCCGGATGCCGCTCATCCCCTACGAGACGTTTTACACGCAGCCGCAGCAAATCGCGGCCACGATTTCCCTGAATACGCCGGTGATCCTGGTGCAAAATGACTGCGTAGTGGTCGCGGCAAAGACCATCTTGCAGGCGTTCGACCGGCTGGAAGTGGCCGAATACAGTGCGCGGTCGTTGATTGACACGGCCGTTATTGGCCCGCTCGTGCCCATTGGCGACGAGGAAATACGCGAACTGGAGATCGTCTTCGGGCTAACCTGACAAAGCCGCGCCCAGGTCGTTTTCCACCCGTTCCAGGGCGGCGGCGACGTGGGCGGTGAGGTGGGGAACGGCCGTTAAATCCTGCCCCCACAACGATTCATTCCCCAACACAGCGGCGGCCAACTCGGCCGCCGTTTTGTTTGCCTGCCAGGCAGCGGCAAAAAAGGCCAGCACGTCGGCGTTGTCACGCACCGGCGTGGCTTCGCCCTGCCATTCGCCGCGATAGAAGCGAATCAGCGCCGCCAGCGACAGGGTGATGCGCGGTGGCGGCGCACCAAACTGGGCGGCGTAGGCCAGCAGCGTCGGCAGCAAACGCGCCCGGAATTTGGCGATGGAATTGAGGGCGATGGCGCTCAGTTCGTGTTTCAGGTAAGGATTGCGGAAGCGCTCCAGCACGTCGCGGGCGAACTGCTCTTTTTCAGCGGGTGGGGCGCTCAGCGTGGGCAGGATTTCAGCAAACAACAGGTCGGCCACAAATCGCCCCAACACTTCGTTTTCTACGGTTTCTTTGACGGTGCGCAGCCCGTACAGGTAGCCCACCGGGACCATGGCCGTATGCGCCCCGTTCAAAATGCGCACTTTCAGATCACGGTAAGGCGTTAGATCGGTCACGAATTTGACGTGCAGGTTGGTTTGATGGGTCGGGAATTCGTCCCGAATCCCGGCCGGCCCCTGAATGACCCAACTGTGAAATTGCTCGCCTTCCACCAACATCTGATCGGCAAAACCAACAGCCTGACGAATGTCGTCGGCACGGCCGTGTGGGAATCCCGGCACAATGCGGTCTACCAGCGTATTGCAAAATACGCTGCTTATGAGCAGCCAATTCACGAATCCATCTTCCAGGCCCCACAATTCGACAAAGTCCAGCACACATTGCTGCAACTGCGCCCCGTTGTGTTCGATCAACTCACAGGGCAAGATGATGCACCCTTTTCCCTCATCACCCTGGAAATGGCGGTAGCGTTCATAGAGAAACAGGGTCAACTTTGCCGGAAAGCTGGCCGGCGGCGCATCTTCCGGTCGGTCGGCCGGGTCAAAGACGATGCCCGCTTCGGTGGTGTTGGAGATGATGAAGCGCACGTCCGGCAGCCGGGCCAGGGCGAGAAAATCGTCGCAGGCATCGTAGGGGTTGACGACCTGGCTGATGGCGGAAACGAGGCGGGTTTGGGTGGTGAGACGGCCGTTCACAAGCCCATTCAACTGCACATGAAACAGCCCATCCTGCGCCGCCAGTTGGGCGTAGGGCGCGTCGAAAAAACCGCGCGGCGCGGCCTTCACCACCGCCACACTGCCACCAAAATCGGTCTCCTCGTTGAGGATGTCAATCATCCAATCCACAAAGGCGCGCAAAAAATTGCCGCCGCCAAACTGCACAACCTTCACAGGATAAGCCGGCGGCGTCTGCGCCGTCTGCCGATTCAAAAGCGGTAAATCAGTCATACGTTTTCCCCATCTACAACAAAACTCAGTGCGTCATCAAAGTGGGCGGACATGGCCTGCGCCGCTCCAGCGCTGTCGCCCTGAATAATGGCGGCCACCATCTCTTCGTGGAACTGCTGCACCTGATCCAATTGTTCCTGACTGGTGCGCCGGGACAGCCCGGCCAGCACCAGCTCCTTCATCGCCGTACGGATGGAACTGATCAGGAGATACAGCGCTTCGTTGTGAGCGGCGGCGGCGATTTGCAGGTGCAGCTCCACGTCGGCTTCGGCGTAGGCGGCCAGGTCGGTGAGTTGGGCGCGCATGGATGTGACGGTGGTTTCTAATTCGGCGGCTTGAACGGCCGTGCGCCGGGCCGCCGCCAATGCTGCGCTTTGCACTTCCAACGGTTTGCGTACTTCCATCAATTCGCTAAAAGTGCTGTGTCCACTGGTCACCACCCGCTCAAAAAACATTTGCAGCAGTTCACCACCCACCGGCTTCACCACCGCCCCTTTGCCGCTCACGACGCTCACCACGCCTTGCGCCGCCAACGAGCGAAACGCCTCGCGCACCACCGGGCGGCTGACGCCAAACAGATCGGCCAGCTTCGTTTCCGAAGGCAGCGCGTCGCCCGGTTGCAATGCTTCGGCGGTGATGTACTGCCGCAGCCGCCCGGCGATTTGATCCGACAAGGTTTCACGCTTGAGCGTGGTTAGCATGGGTTCCAGATTACTCATCATGGGCGTGATTTTAGATAATATCGGTCAACCTGTCAACCTGTCTGACAAGTTGACAGGTTGAATGGCCTGTTATAAACTTCCTTGCAAACAACACGGATAGTTAGCGAGAGGGTAGATAACATGAATGAAAGTTTGCAACGAATAGGACAAATTGGCATCGTGCCGGTGGTGGCGATTGAGGACGCGGCGAAAGCTGTAGCGCTGGGCGTGGCTTTGTTGGCAGGCGGGCTGCCCGTCGCCGAGATCACATTCCGCACGGCGGCGGCGGCGGCGGCCATCCGGGCCATCAGCGACGCCTGCCCGGACGTGCTGGTGGGCGCGGGCACGGTGTTGACCGTGACCCAGGCTGAGCAGGCGGCGGCGGCGGGGGCTAAATTTATCGTGACGCCGGGGTTTGACACGGCCGTTGTCGAATGGTGCCTGGCCCACAATATGCCCATCACGCCGGGCGTGATGACCCCGACAGACATTAATCAGGCGCTGGCCAAAGGGCTAAGCACGCTCAAGTTCTTCCCGGCGGAAGCAGCCGGCGGCGTCAAAACGCTGAAGGCCATCGCCGCGCCGTATGGCGGCGTGAAATTTGTGCCTACCGGCGGCATCAGCGCCGCCAACCTGGCCGATTATCTGCGCCTGACGGCCGTGCACGCCTGCGGTGGCAGTTGGATGGTTGAGAAATCGCTCATCGCTGCCGGAGATTTTGGCGCGATCACCCGGTTGTCGCAGGAAGCAATCGCCATCGTGCGGGCGGTGCGCGGATAAAAGGACGGAACCATGAACGGCCGTATCGTCACCCTCGGTGAAATTATGCTGCGCCTGAAATCGCCCGGTTTCGAGCGCTTTTTTCAGTCCCCTACCCTGGAAGCGACGTTTGGCGGCGGCGAAAGCAACGTCGCCATCTCCCTGGCAAACTTTGGCCTGGACGTCGCTTTTGTGACGGCCCTGCCCGCCAACCCGCTGGCCGACGCCTGTCTGCGTTTTTTGCGCGGCTTCGGCGTAGACACATCCCACGTGCAGCGCGGCGGCGAGCGGATGGGCGTCTATTTTTTGGAGAACGGGGCCAACCAACGGCCGTCTACCGTCGTCTATGATCGCGCTCATTCAGCCATGGCGACGGCCGTTCCCACCGCTTTTGCCTGGGACCAGATTTTTGCCGGCGCGGCCTGGTTTCACATCACTGGCATCACCCCGGCGCTCAGCGCCAATGCGGCCGAACTGGCGTTAACGGCCGTGCAAGCCGCCCAATCTCACGGCCTCACCGTCTCCTGCGATTACAATTTCCGCAAAAAATTGTGGCAGTACGGCAAAACCGCGCCCGAAGTGATGGGCGAACTGGTCAAATACGTGGATGTGGGCATCGCCAACGAAGAAGATTGCCAGCGTTCGCTCGGCGTCAGCCTGAGCGCCGGCGATTGGGAACAGGCAGTGACGGCCGGTGAACTGGATACGGCGCGTTATCGGGCGCTGGCGGAAAAGATGCTGGCGACGTTTCCCAATCTCAAAATGCAGGCCATCACCCTGCGCCAGAGCTACAGCGCCAGCCACAATGGCTGGTCGGCGTGTTTATATGACGGCCGTGCCTTTCACCTCAGCCGCCGCTACGACATCACCAACATCGTGGACCGGGTGGGCGGCGGTGACGCTTTCGCCGCCGGGCTGATTTATGGCCTGCACAGCGGCATGGCCCACGAGGACGCTCTGAACTTCGCCGTCGCCGCCTCCTGCCTCAAACACAGCATTCCCGGCGACGTCAACATGGTCACTGTGCCCGAAGTGACCCGCCTCATGCAAGGCGACGCTTCCGGGCGTG
>CALFEW010000225.1 GCA_937958365.1 uncultured Chloroflexota bacterium
ACGTCCATCGCCACGTTGCCGACGCCGACGACAGCCACGCTTTCCTGGGAGAGGTCCACGTCGTAATCCCGAAAGTCGGGATGGCCGTTATACCAGGCGACAAAATCGGTGGCCGGCAGGCTGCCCGCCAAATCTTCGCCGGGAATGTTCATGTGGCGGTCGGTTTGCGCCCCGGTGGTGTAAATGATCTGATGGTAGTATTGGCTGAGTTCGGCCACGGTGAGGTGTTTGCCAATCTGCACGTTGCCGTAAAAGCGAAAATTGGGGTTTTGGGCGATGCGGTCGTAAACGGCCGTTACCGACTTAATTTTCTGATGATCGGGGGCCACGCCATAACGGACCAGGCCAAAAGGCACAGGCAGGCGGTCAAACATATCCACCTGCACCACATATTCTTTTTGTTTGAACAAATGCTCGGTGGTGTAAAAACCGGTCGGTCCGGCTCCCACGACTGCCACCCGCAAGGGATTCGACTGTGTGCCAATTTCAGACATTGAAGGCTCCTTTTTGTTCAGTGTAATGGGAAATAGACGTTCTTCATCGGCGAAGGCTAACGTTTGGTCATCTGTCGCCTTGTCGCGCAAAATCAATCATCATGGGCCATGATCTGGGTTTCCAGGGTATCAATTTCACCGCGATACTGGTCACGCTCGGCTTTCAGAATGTCACCAATCGAGACGATACCCAGGAGCTTGCCTTCTTCGACGATGGGAATGTGGCGAAAACGGCGCTCGGTCATGGTGTGGGCCAGGGAGTGGGTGTCGTCTTGCGGCGTTCCGGTGATCACATCGCGGGTCATCAGGTCGGCCACGTGCAGGGCAAATACTTGTTCGTTCACGGCCGTTTCCCGAATAATGTCTCGCTCCGACAAAATCCCCACCGGATGCCCGGCATCATCCACAACGACCAGCGCGCCAATGTTGTGGGCCGTCAGCAAACCGATGGCGTCACGAATCTGCTTTTCTGGATGAATGGTAATTACCCGCATCCCTTTCGTCGCCAGAATCCTTCGCACTTTCATATTCGTTCTCCATGTTAACGTAAACAAAATAGGGGCGCGGAAATTGCGCCCCTAATTGATAATCGTACCGCTCCGGTCGCCTCACGACGACAAACTCAACCCAAGTTTAGAACAAAAATGGGCGGAAGGCAAAACAACACGGCCGTCAGTTGCCACCCATTGCCGTATGCAAACTGTCACAGGCCGGGCACGTCGTATCCGGGCGAATGATGGCATAACCGGCTTGCGGATCGCCAGCCACATCGTATTCCGTGTAATCCACGTTATACACCGTCATCAGCCGCACCTTGCCACCTGTGCGCGACAACGTAGCCGCCTCCGCCAACCACTGCGCCTGATTGGCTACCGTCGTATTGGCCGCCCAGGAGAAATTTGGCGGCAAACCGGGGAAACCCTCCGCCGACAAATATCCCAATTCCGTAAAACAGACCTGCCGCGTTCCGGCAAAAGTGTTGTGATACAAATTCAGAGTCGGCAAGAAATACCAACTGTAATGCGTGCCACCCGGATGCCCTACCGTCACCGTCGGCGACGTTGCCCCGGCGTTGTGGTGCGCGCCGATGCAATCCATGTAATTCACCGCGCCTGCCTGCCACATCCCCGTCAGATAGCGATTGTCGGCCCAGGCGTTTACGCCGTTGTCGAAACCGGTTGGCGCCAGCGCGCCGGAAATCACCATCACGTTAGGATTGGCTTGCTTGATGGCCTGATAAGCGGGCGCGAGCATGTTGTTAACGTAAGAAATCGGGCTAATTTCGCCGGCCGGCCATTCAAAATCAATGTTCTGCTCGTTCCACACTTCAATCGCATCCGGCCCCAAAAGGGCAACGCCGCGTAAAAATTCCACCAGACTGCCAAAATTGATGCTTCCCGGCAAGGGATACGTAGTGGCCCCGGCCACAGACACCAACACCTTAAATCCCTGATTGTGGGCGGCGGTGATCTGCGAAGCCAGCACATTGGGCGAATCTCCGGCCGTCCATTTGTATTGGAATTTGGCCCAGGTCATCCCGGCAAATTGCATTCTGTCGGGATAGGCCAGATTCAAGGTCTGCCCGCCCAACTCAAAGCTGCTGGTCGGCGGCACGGTGGTGGGTGATGGCGTGGGCGACGGCCCCGGCGTCGGTGAAGGCCCAGGGGTGGCCGTCGGGAACGGCCCAACAGGAATGATAAGCACCTGACCGGGGAAGATCAGGTTCGGGTTGGGAAGATGGTTAATCTGGACGATGGCGTAAACCGTCGTGCCAAACTTGCTGGCAATGGAAGATAGGGTATCCCCCGGCTGCACCACATAGGTTGTTGTGCCCGGTGGGACAGTGGGTGGAATGACGGTGGGCGGAACGGCCGTACCCACCGGTATCTCCAAAAAATGTCCGGCAAAAATCAAATCAGGGTTGGGAATGTTGTTAACGGTAGCCAACGTATTCACCGTCGTGCCAAAACGACGCGACAGGCCCCACAAAGTATCCCCCCACTGAATCTGGTACGTAAAAGCTGACGCCACCGTGACCGTTACCAAAATGCTAACCAGGGCAATGACAACGGCCACCATACGCGACTTCTTCATAACATCCTCCTGAATTGGGTCCGCATTCAATCAGCAAACATACGAACCTGGACTACAAATCGTTGAACACAATGTTTCGAGCGCCGCCAACAGACCCCCAATGTGCAAAAGTCCAGTGTGGCAAGAGGCGTTCTCGTTTTTACATTATAAGCAATCTTAACATAAACACAAGACCGGAATTTATGGTGGTCCCCACTGATGAGGTATACTTTCCGTTAAAGTCAATCAGGCTTAAGGTAACACTATCTTTGCACTTTTGGTATTGAGCAAGTTCTTTAACGTCATTATCTTGCTTTATGTCATGCTGAGAGCCTGTGCTGAGGCCGCCGAAGCATCCTCCGAAGCATCCC
>CALFEW010000226.1 GCA_937958365.1 uncultured Chloroflexota bacterium
CTCAACGCCATCCCCGACCCCACCTCTCCCGCTTCCCCGCTCCCTCCAACTCCCGCTCTCCGCCACGCCATCGCCACCGCTAAAGCCCAGGCCGGCGCCGTGATTGTGTCTATCCATTGGGGGCTGGAGTATGAGCTACGGCCGTCGCCCGCCCAGGAACAACTCGCCCAGGCCCTGCTAGAGGCCGGGGCTGATCTGGTCATCGGCCACCATCCGCACGTGGCGCAGCCGGTGATGATCGCGGGCGATCAGGTGGTCGCTTATAGTTTGGGCAATTTTGTCTTTGACCAGGAAATGGGCGAGACGCGGCAGGGTTTGGCTTTACGCGCCTTTTTCGACGCTGACGGGCTGCGGGCAGTGCAGGCTTTGCCGGTTTGGGCCGGGTTGCATCCGCGCCTGATGACGCCGGAGGAAGCCGCGCCGCTGCTGGCGCGTATCGCGCCGCCGTTGCCGCGCCGCGCTTTTGCCTGCGATGACACCCACTGTTGGCCCACAGATGCGCCGCCAGAGGCCCCATCCGGCCAGTTTTTCAGCGGGCAGATTGACCTGACGGGTGATGGCGTGCTGGAAACCGTGCGCCGCGAAGGGGAACAGGTGGTGGTCTATCAGGACGGCACGGCCGTTTGGCGCAGTCCGGCCGATTGGCGAGTGGTAGACGTGGCCCTGGGCGACCCGAACGACGACGGCCGTTACGAAATCATGTTGGCGATCTGGCGGGCGGATGGCGCGGGCTACGAGCGCAGCCAGCCCTACATCGTCGGCTATCGCGGCGGCGTGTATGACCTGCTGTGGGGTGGCCGCCCGGTGGTAGATCCCATCCGCGAACTGGCATTGGGCGATGTGGATGGCGACGGCATTGAAGAATTGGTGGTGCTGGTGGCAGGGCCGGAGGGAACGGCCGTAGCCGTCTGGCAGTGGCAGGGCTGGACGTTCAGTTTGCAATGGCGCAGCGAACCGGGCGATTATGCCGATTTGGCGTTGGTGAATGGGGAAGGGGAACGGCCGTTTATTGTGGTTACGCAAGTTCAAGGGCTATCGGGAACGACGCCGAGAAATTAGCCTGATCAATTGCGTGCGTCTACAAAGAAATTGGGCATAATACGCGCCATGAATAAGATTTTCGTACCGCAGCATCGCAGTATGTTTTGATTCGGTGCGGCAAACTTGTGAGGTGAAAGACATGTTGACCACATTATCTGCGAGATGTCCGGCCTGTCAGACGATGATTCGCTTTGAGGCGAGTCCTGAGCTTGGCTCTTTTCTCATTTGTGAAGAGTGTGAAGCGGAATTGGAAGTTATCCAGATCAGACCACTCAAATTGAGTTGGGTGGATGAAGATGATTACGACGATTTGGACGATTTTGACCTGGACGAAGAGGATTTGGTGGGCTTTGAAGAGGAAGCTTTTGACGACTATGAGGATGACGACGATTATTAGACCGTAACCCTCCCGTATGTTTATTCCTCAAAACGGCCGTCCCCTGCCTGAGATAACAAGAATCAGGGTAGGAGACGGCCGTTTTTTATTGGCTGTCACGCTGCGCTTTTTCCCACAAGACCGACTGTTTGCCAGACAGCAGGCGCCACAAACCCTGTAAAGCCGAAAAATTGCCACTGACGACGTAGTAAACGGCCGTGGCGATTCGCGCAGATTTTTGGAATTTCTCGGCCAGCCAGCCCAACCCGGCCAACCCATAAAGCATGAATTGACCTAACAAGGCCAGACGCAGCCAAAGCGCCGCCGGACGACGCACGACGGCCGCACTATTTGTAACCAGCGCCGCTATCATGAAAAAAGGCAGCAGCAGGCGCAAAAACTTGTGGGAAATGAGCTGAAACAGCGCCAACGGATTCCGCCACGGCCACCAATCGGGCTTAAAAAGAAGCTGGTAACGCCCGGCGCTGATGCGCCGCCGCCGGATCAACTCGTCGGCGGTGGAAGAGGAGGCGGTTTCCCAGCACACAGCCTCCGGTTCGTACAAGACGTTGTAGCCCTGGCGCAAAATCTGAACCGCCAGGTAGGCGTCGTCGTTGATGACGGCGGGCGGGATGGGGGCGAAGAGGCTGCGGCGCAGCGCCAACATTTCGCCAACTACCGCCACGGTGCTGCCGACGCGGCTTTCCCACTTTTTGATGGCCGATTCGTATTTCCAGTACAACCCGGACGATTGGCTGACGGCCGTTGCGCCTGACTGCACTGTTTTCTGGCCACTCACGCCGCCGACACGGCCGTTCTGGAAATGGCGGGTGAGCTTCAGCAGCGCATCTGGCCGGTAAAAGGCATTGGCGTCGGAAAACACGACGATTTCACCGGTGGCTGCCGACATGGCGCGATTGATGGCGGCGCTTTTGCCGCGCCTCTGCGGTTCGTGCAGCAGCTTGACCCCCTGGTTCACGTAGCTGCTTGCCAGGACGGGGGTTTCATCGGTGGAGCCATCGGTGACGACGATGATTTGCAGCAGATCGGGTGGGTACGCCAACGCCAGGCTGTTTTCCAGCTTGGCGGCTATCACCGGCGCTTCGTTGTAGGCGGCGATGATCAGGCTGACGGGTGGGGTGAAAAGCGGGGGTGGGGTAGACGGCCGTTGCCGCCTGGCCCACGCAGCCATCAACAGCGGATACAGCCCATAGTGATAACCCAGTACGCCAAAGCTGAATAAGGTCAGTGCGGCAAAAACTTCCATGTGCCAGAAGAGAGTTGTCTAAAAATAAAAAGCGGTATCACTTCAAATGATACCGCTTCCGCGTAAAGTTATAAAATTTTGCCGAGAAACCGTCTAAAACAGACCCCAATCTCCGCCGGCGCCCTCTTCCATCATGGACGGGTCCCAGAGTTCCGTGCCGATTTCCACTTGAACGCCGCCTGTCATGATCTGGCTGCCTACCATGCGTACCTGCTCAATAATTTGCGGGCCATACGGACAGAAAGGCGTCGTCAGAATCATGGTAATTTTGGCTGCGTCACGCGCTTCGTCAATGTCAACTTGCCGCAGCAGGCCAAGTTCTATGACGTTCAGGCCAATTTCCGGGTCTATCACCGAGCGGAGGGATTCAACGAGTTCTTCTTCTTTACTAATAATCATGATACTAATCCTTGTGATTAAGCGCCGCTGTTCGTCGAAACGCCCACGATGGAGAATTGGCAGCAATCATCCCCTTCTAACATGCAGCGATGCTGCTTGATGGGCGCTTGCATGACACTGATAATCAATTCTTTGTCGAGCGTACAAACTTCGGCGTGATTTGCGCTTACGGAGAGGTAAGGACAGCTATATTCGATGACGTGATATTCGCCGTCTATGATGTCCCAGCGCGCCAAAAACCCTTCATCGGAGAGGATGCTTATCAGGTAAGTAAGCCGGTCTTCAAAACCGAGCGATTCAAATTTACCCCGGTGGCGGGCGACAATTCGCTCAACGGCGCTGCCGAAGATGTCGTCAACGGTCTGTTGGGGTAAACGCATTTTCATCTCGTCAAGCAAAATATTGGTGAGATGGACGTATTTTTGCGGGAATAGCTCATGCCCTTCTTCGCTGAGGCTGTAAACGTAATACGGCCGTCCCACCTTCCGCCGCACACTGTCTACCTCGATCAAGCCATCGGCTTGCAGAGCATTCAGGTGGTGGCGTACTGTCACGGGCGACACGTCAGCCGCCTCAGCCAGGTCTTCTACTTTTAACTGGCTGGCGTTTTTGAGGGCATGCAGAATGACGTCACGAGTACTTTGCTTGTGGTTGTTTGTAACTGATTTCACGTTAGAATTCCTTTTATCCAGGCAGGATTATAACAAGGGTGGGGTAGTTTTGTCAATTATAACTATTTTTATTATTAATTTAA
>CALFEW010000227.1 GCA_937958365.1 uncultured Chloroflexota bacterium
GGCCACTTCGGCCACGCGAAACTCCGCGCCCGGATTGGCCCATAAAAACCAGACTAACGGCGCAGCAACGGCCGTAAACACCCCGCCAAACACCACCACCCCACGCCAACGCGCCTTCAATTCCCGCCCATGAAAAATCGCCAGATACACTACAAACAGCCCGTAAAAAATCGGTATCGCCCGCGCCGCTAAATAGGTGTGCAGGCTCAGTCCAGCGAACAGTCCGGCAAGAGCAAAGGACGAAATGCTTTTTCTCTGCGCCGCTGCGCCGCTGCGTTGAAAATCCCAGGCCCGCCACCAGAAATACGCCGACAGACCGGAAAAGACGGGCAGAGAAATGGCACGCAAGGCGAGACGGCCGTAGAAAACAGGCCAGAAGAGAACGGCCGTTATCCCCGCCGCCATCAGCCCCACCCGCACGCCAAACAATTTGCGCCCCAGAACAAAGGTCACAGCCACGCCCAACACGCCCATGTAAGCCGAAGCCACGTGCAGCGCCAGCGCATTGTCGCCAATCAGGGCCACCATGAGGGTTTGCCAGTAATGGAAACCGGCCTCGTGGCCGTAGGCGCGGGTGATGTAGATGGCGTGTTCGCCGGACAAAATGAGGCGGCTGATCAGCCAGTTGGCGACTTCGTCGTGGGCCAGGCCGGGCGGGGATTGGTGAACAACGCCGATGAAACGGAAGGCGGCGGCGATGAGGAGAACGGCCGTCATGGGCCAGAGGGCGGATTTCGGATTTCGGATTTCGGATTTCGGAGTAGGGGAGGTCATTTTGTGTTACAGCAGATAGCTTACTGTTCCCCAACCTGGCGCAGAACAGCTTCGATGACGGGCTGGCTGATGCTAAATCCACGTTCCCGCAACAACGCTAAATCCGATTTGATGTGCGGCAGCAAACCAAGTTCCTGCGCTTTGAGCAAAAGTCCGACAGTACCGATCTTGTTTAATCGCAGTTCGTTGAGTTTACGACGGCCCTTTTTTTCATCCATCAACACCCAATCAGCCCCTATCTGACGGGCTAAAACGATGGTTTCTGCTTCGCCCAGGTCCAACTCATCCAGCAACACATCAACCGCCAATCGGTCACGCACCGGAACAATGTCTAACCAATCCGCTTCCAAGACTTCGGCTTTAGCGCCGCCTTCGTCACGCCCACACACAGCAGCTTCATCAAATACGGCTTGAGCAATGGTGACACGACCAAACATTTGCCGTAACAGGTCAAAGTGACCCGTTACGGCCATACCAATCAAGGGCGTTGTGTTGGAAACGACAATCACGGGGGTATTTTAAAGGGTCAGTTTGTTAACCGCAGCAAATTCTTCGCCTAACTCGTCTTCGGAATAATCAATAAAAGCAATGCTCCGTTGGCGAAGCAGGGCCAAAAACTCCACGCGGCTCATGTGCAGCAGGCGAGCCGCTTTGCCGGAAGAAATTCGCTCCTCGGTGAATAGGGACAATACCAGCCACTCGTTGACCCGGCGCTGCACTTCTTCCCGATTGATTCCTAACTGCAACAACGGCGACGATACCTTAATTTCTAACACGGTGTCGGCCATAAACGCGCCTCCAACAAACGAACAAACCAACAAACCTATCCATCACACTTGAACACCACAATCAAGTCTATCTTAAACCAGTCGTAACCGCCGCGCAATGGACGCCGGTAAGATGGCCTGTAAAATTTGCCGTTCGTCGTCGCCGACGATGCGGAGGAGGGGGAGACCGGCGGCGTAGACGAGCAGGCCCAAGGCCACGCCGACCACCGGATGCAGCAGCGAACCGAGGGCCATGACGATGACGACAACGGCCGTTAACCCCATCGGTTTCGCCAACAAACCCACCCAATCCATGCCCGGCATCCGCTGCCGCAAATAATAGGCAAAGACCACCATCAACACCACTTCCGACAAAATCGTCGTCACTCCGGCCGCCTGATAGGTAAAGTACGGGATAAAAAGCAAATTGGCAATCACATTAAAGGCCACCGCCACCGTAAAGGCCCGCGGCTGCATCCGCTCCAATCCCAGGGCAATCAGGACGTAATTGGTCACGCTGTTCAGCCAGCCAATGGGAATAGCCCAAATGACAATTTGCAGCGCGATGGCCCCATGCGGCAAAAACTCTGGCCCGCCCACGATGCGCACCAGGATTTCGGCCAGAAACGTAATGGTGGCGGCGATGGGCAGCGCCAGCAGCAGCATCAGCTTCAGCGACAGGCTGTACATGCGCCGCGCCGCGTCCATCGAGCGCTGAATCTCCCGCGAGATGATGGGGAACAGCGCCAGCGTGAAAAACGACGGCACAATTTGCAGCGCGTTAAACCATTTGTAGGCGCTGTTGTACCAGCCCACCACCTCCTCGCCGTTGTCCAACATCACGCGCAGCAAATACACGTCAATCGAGATGAAGATGGTTTGCAGCAGGTGAATGAGCATCAGCGGCCAGCCCAACCGCACCATGCGCCGCTGCAAACCCCAATCCACGCGCCAGGGGCCGGGCAAAGCAAAATTGCGCCGGGCAATCATCACCAGAATCGTCAGAGTGACCACGTTGACGGCGATGGACACGGCCGCTAAGCCCACAAAGCCAAAGCCGAGCAGCAGCGCCGCCACGCCCAACCCCACGCGCAAAATCGTCGTCAGGGTGGTCAGGGCGGCCGGGATTTCCGCCTTTTCGTAGACATAAAACAGGCCAGTCACGCCTTTGGACATGCCGGAGAAGACCATGCCCAGCATGATAAAGGCAATGGCCGCGATTTCGGCCGGGGTGAAAGGATTGCCAAACAGGTTAGATCCCCACACCAGCGCCGCTACCGGCAAGGCTGCCACAAAGCCGGCCAACACGCGCAACACCGACGTATTGAGCAGGTAGCTGCTGGCCTGCCGCCGGTCTTGCGACACTTCGCGCACAATGAGGATGTCCAGGCCAAAGTTGGCGACGATCTCAAAGATGCCGGCGGCGGCGATGGCGGTGGCAAAGCTGCCCGCGTCGGCCGGCCCCAGGACGCGCAGGTAAAACATGGCGTAGACAAAATCTATGCCCTTGTTGAAGAGATTGAGGGCCATCGGGGCCATGCTGTTCTTCGCCAGACTGCGCGTGGTGGTCATCTGCGCGTCGGGGCGGACGATGGCCCGCCAGCCCCACACCACTCCGACGAACAGCAAAATAATCACGCCCATGAAGCTGCCCAGGCCGCCCAACTGGAAGCTAGTCGGACTGTATTTGTAGCGCACCGTCCATTCGCCCGCCTCCGGCAGCAGCACGCCGCGAAAATTGCCGTTCACGCGGAAAATGTCTACCTGCTGCTCCTGCGCTTCGCCCGTTCCGGCCGGCCGCACGAAGGCTTTCCAGCCAGGGAAGTAGCTGTCGTTGAGGATGAGGATGGCGGGGGTGGCGGTAACGGCCGTTACCATCACCTCATTGATTCCGTAGGCGTCTAGGGTGGCGGGGGTGTAGATTGCGGATTGCGGATTGCGGATTGCGGATTGGAGATCACCAATCTCCAATCTCCAGTCTCCAGTCTCCACCACGGCGAATTGGCGCGGGTCATATTCGCGCAGGGCGACCAGGGCGTCGTCGGCCAGGATGAGGCTGGTGAAGGGCAGGGTGTAGGCGCGGGGGGCAACGGCCGTGTTCTCATACACGCGCACGCCCTCGCCTTCCCAGGCCAGCGTGAACTGTGGCAGGCCAATCTGTTCGCTGGTGATGACGTACTTCACGCCCAAGACACTTAGCAGCGGCGAATTAAGCGCCTCCAGGCTGGCGATGGGCTGGATGCGGTTGTAGGGCAGCGCGCCTTGCGGTTCGATGGCCGCCATGTAGTTGGTGTACTGCTTGGGGATGATCGAATCGTAGCCGCGAATGTCCTGAAAATCGTACAGCCAGCCGGAATTGGCGT
The DNA here is from genome assembly GCA_937958365.1 of uncultured Chloroflexota bacterium. GTDB lineage: Bacteria > Chloroflexota > Anaerolineae > Promineifilales > Promineifilaceae > Leptovillus. The sequence continues at coordinate 3,905 of CALFEW010000227.1, forward strand.
TGAACGGGATGTCGCCCGACGGATTGAAGCTGGTGATCCGCCAGAGGCCGGGCTGCTGCTCCAGCCA
>CALFEW010000228.1 GCA_937958365.1 uncultured Chloroflexota bacterium
GACGTTCAAGATGTGGTCCAGGTCTACCACGGTGTCTTGCGTGCGGTAAATTTTGGCCGCCGCATTCATCTGGCGGATACGCGCCTCAAGCTGCGCCAACTCCTCCGGCGTCACCAGGTCAATCTTGTTCAGCAAAATCACGTCGGCGAAGGCGATTTGCTCCTGCGCCTCTTCGCTGTCGGCCAGCCGCTCCCAGATGTGGCGAGCATCCACCAGCGTCACTACCCCGTCCAGTTTCAGCCGTTCCTGCATTTCGGCGTCCATGTAAAAGGTTTGGGCCACCGGGCCGGGGTCGGCCAGGCCGGTTGTTTCGATGAGGATGTAGTCGAACTTGTTGCGCCGCTTCATCAGATTGCCCAGGATGCGGATCAGATCGCCGCGCACGGTGCAGCAGATGCAGCCGTTGTTCATCTCGAACACTTCTTCGTCGGAATTGATCACCAGTTCATGGTCAATGCCCACTTCGCCAAACTCGTTTTCGATGACGGCGATGCGCTTGCCATGCTGTTCGGTGAGGATGCGGTTGAGTAGTGTTGTCTTGCCAGAGCCGAGAAAGCCGGTTAATACCGTCACCGGCACACGTTGGTCAACAACGGGTTGAATTTCCATCAGAGTCTCCTTGTGGTGGAAAAGTTCAACTTTTGTAAAAAGTTGAACTTTTGTGTCCTAATCTACATAATTTGCGGCCAGTTTATTTGCGCCGCAGACGTATCTTGTACAATTCGCCCCCCATCCAACCAGATCACACGGTCGGCCCAACTGCGGGCCAGCGCCCAATCATGGGTCGCCAGTAGCACTGTGCGGCCCTGTTGCACCACCGCTTCTACAATCGCCATCACCTGCTGCTTCATCCAGGGGTCCAGGCTGCCCGTTAGCTCGTCGGCGATGAGGAAGGTGGGCTGCATCGCCAACACGCCGGCCAGGGCCACGCGCACCTTTTCGCCGCCGCTCAGGGCGTGGGTCGGCCGGTTCAATAATTCGGTCAGGCAACACAGGTCGGCAACTTCGGCGACGCGCTGGCGCACGGCCGTTTCCGACAGCCCCAAATTCAACGGCCCAAAGCTAATGTCCTGGCGCACGCTGGCACTGAACAGTTGGTCATCGGCGTTTTGCAGTACCAGGCCCACCCCCTGCCGCAGGCGGCGCAGCGATGGTCGGTCATAGTGAACGGGCTGCCCATCCAGCCACACTTCCCCCTGCTGCGGCCGTAAAATGCCGTTACAGTGCAGCAGCAAAGTTGATTTGCCGGAGCCGTTGCGCCCGATCAGCGCTATCCGCTGCCCGGCCGGTAGCGTCAGCGAAACATTACTGATTGCCAGCCCGGTATGGCCGGGATAACGATATGTAAGCTGGCGTAGTTCCAGGGTATTCATAGCATCACCAGCAGCAGCGACGCTGCCAGCAACCCGCCTACCGGCCAGGTCAACCGCTGTGATTGGTACTCGTGGGGCAAGACGCGCAGATCGCCGCTGTAGCCGCGCCCTTCCAACGCCAGTTGCAGCCGTTGGCTGCGCCGGTAGCTTTCCACCAGCAGGCTGGCGGCCACTTGCGCCGCGCTGTGCATGGCACGCCGCCAACCGGCATACCCCAACCGCGCTTGCTGCGCCGTCACCATCTGCCCCATGCTCTCCAGCAGGACGAAGGTGAAGCGGTAAGTGAGTGTCGCCAGGTCGAGCAACCAGGAGGGGATACGCAGCCGCCGTCCCAGATCAATCAGGTCAACCAGTGGTGTGGTGAAGGCGAGAAAGTTCATGGCGGCGGCGCAGCCCAGGGCACGGCTAAAGAGGAGAACGGCCGTTGCCCATGATCCGGCCGTCACCGCCAGCGGACCAAACTGCCAGAGAGCCTCGGCTGGAGTCCCGACCTGCACCATGACACCCGCCACGCCCCAGGCTAAAAATCCACCCTGCGCCAGCAGCGCCGCGCCAAAGGCCCGCCAGGGCACACCCGCCCACACAAGGGCCAGCAGCAGCATCCAGGCCGTTGCCAGCAGCCCCACCAGCGGCCGGTTTAGCAGCAGGCAAAGCGTGATGGTCAGCAGCGACAGCCCGGCCTTCTGCTCTGGGGGCATGGCCCGCAGCCGGTTGTTGTAGGCGTGGCGATCAATCCATTCCATCAGTGGGTAGAGTCCGCAGGTACGGCCGTTTGCTGTTTACCCCGCTGCACGCCAAAAAAGTAGCCAATCACCGACGCCCCCAGCGCCGCCTGCAAGGCGAACAATAGACTTTCCGTCTCCCCGCCCGGCGGTTCCCAGATCGGATCAAACCACGGTTCATAGTCAGGGGCCATCTCGGCAATGAGCGGTTCTGCTTCCCCATCCGCGCCGCCAAACTCGGAACCGGGATGCAGGAACAAGGGCACAATCGCCAGCAAAATGACGACGACCCAAAGCAAGGGGGTTAACCAGGC
>CALFEW010000229.1 GCA_937958365.1 uncultured Chloroflexota bacterium
GCTCAAAACGCTGCTGATCCGCGTCTACGTGGCCTATCTATCGGCCGCGCAAGCGTTGTACGAGAAGTATGGCGCGGCCATTGACCCGTGGCTAACGCTCATCGGTTACTTCAATTCGATGCGCGAACTCGGCGGGATGCGCCGGGTGGTAGACGACGCCGTGCGCACCCGCCTCTACCGCATGGACAAACGGGGCCTGGCAAAGCGAGCGATTTGGGGTGTGGAGGAATTGACATCCCGCCGCAGCGCGGCCGACATTCCGCTGATTCTCGACCGGCTGGAAGTCCAGTTTGACCCTCAGCGCGAGGCGAAAGCGAAGCAACGGCCGTTGGACGTGGTTTTAGCCACCAATATGATCTCCGTCGGCGTGGACGTCAGCCGCCTGGGGCTGATGGTTGTCGCCAGCCAGCCCAAAGCCACCGCTGAATACATCCAGGCCACCAGCCGCGTCGGCCGGCGCTTTCCCGGCCTGGTCTGCACGGTCTACAACTGGGCGCGCCCCCGCGACCTGAGCCATTACGAACGGTTTGAACATTACCACGCCACCTTCTATCAGCAAGTCGAAGCGCTATCGGTGACGCCCTTCTCCCCCCGCGCGCTGGATCGCGGGCTGACCGGCGTGCTGGCGGCTTACATCCGTCTGATGGGCGAAGAATTTAACGCCAACGGCGCGGCCGGACAGTTGACGTCTGATCATGCGTTTGTGGCCGGGGCACTGGACGACATCAGTCACCGCGCCGCGCTCATCACCGGCAGCAATCAGGTGGAGGAGTTGGTAGCGCAAATGCTCAAACAGCGGCTGGATGAATGGCTCAGCCGCGCCGCCGCCATCACCGGTGGCGCAGTCCTGGGTTATGCCGCCCGCAAAGACGGCCGTACTCTGGCCCTGCTCAAGCAACCCACCGAAGACAATTACACCTGGTTCACCTGCCTGAACTCCCTGCGCGACGTGGAGCCGAACGTGGCCCTCATCCTGCAAGAGCAGGGAATGGATGATTAAACGATGACCCAACAACCAACCCGCGTGGGCGAGGTGCGCCCCAGCCAACTTCTGTTTACCTACGGCGTCGGCGCGATTATTGACCTGCCGCGTCTGTCGGTGATTGTTACCGGCCTGGAAGAGTGGCCGACCAATCCGCAATATGTCCAGCCTGTGGTGGAAGACAGATTGTTAACGGCCGTGCGCTATCGGTTGCCCACTGTCAAGAAGCTGCTGGCCCCTCCGGTAGTGGCCGACAACGGAATGCCTGTAGACCCATTTGACAGCGTGGCGAAAATCGGCGTACCCGTCGCCACCTTTCCTCGCTGGATGGTTTGCCCCCTTTGTCGCCTGCTGGCGCCGCTTAAATCCGGCCTGTTCAAGCTCAAGGAAGAGCCATACCGGCCGGACAAAACAGGCTACCGGCACGAAAACTGCAACAAGGGCAAAAATCCTGAAGTTGTTCCGGCCCGCTTTCTGGTTGCCTGCGAAAGCGGCCACCTGGATGACTTTCCCTGGGTCTACTTCGTCCACGAAGGCGAGCCATGTGACAGCCCAATCCTCCGCCTGGACGAATATGGCCCGTCGGGCGAAGCCCGCGACCTGGAAGTGCGCTGCGATACCTGCGGCAAGAGGCGGCGCATGGCCGAAGCGTTTGGCAAGAAAAATCGGGAACAGATGCCCCTGTGCAACGGCCGTCGGCCCCATTTGCGCGATTACGATTCAGAACCGTGCGGCCACCGGATGCGCACCCTCACCCTGGGCGCGTCCAACACCTGGTTCCCGGTGGTCTACAGCACCGTCGCCATCCCGGTAGACAGCGGCATTTTGCCCCAACTGGTAGACGCGCATTGGGCGCTGTTACAGAACGTGACGGCGCAAGTGGTCATCGGCTTTTTGCGCAGCAGTGGGCAGTTGGGTGAACTGGCCGCCTACAGCGACGACGAGTTATGGCAGGCGATTGAACTGCGCCACCGCCAGGATGCCGGCGAAGCGCCGCCGCCCGACAGCCGCCCCGACCTGAAAGCCCCTGAATGGGCGGTGTTTACTAACTACAACCCGCAGCTCAACGGCGACGATTTCCGCCTACGGCCGGTAACGCCGCCGGCAAAATACCGGCCGTGGATAGACCGGGTCATGCTGGTGGAGCGGTTGCGCGAGGTGCGGGCCATGGTCGGCTTTACCCGCCTGGACGCTGTGGGCGAACTGACTGATCCGGATTTGAGCGTGTTTATTGAGCCGGCCCCGTTGGTGCGCGGGGCAGCGGGATGGGTGCCGGCCTCTGAGGTGCGGGGGGAGGGGATATTCATCCAGTTTAACGAACGGCGTA
>CALFEW010000230.1 GCA_937958365.1 uncultured Chloroflexota bacterium
GACTGCTTCTGCCGAAGTGACTGCCCCAACTCCCTATTTTTGCAACACGCTCTCATAGAGATTCTTTGGCCAGCAGCTCTCCACTTGCAGATCAGCGCTATCGAAAAAACAGACAATAAGTTGATAGTGGCCGCTTGTGGCCTTCAGGAGAAAGCCCATTGCACAGATTGCCAGCAAGTGTCAACCCGATTTAACGGTCACTACCATCGTCATCCGGCCGATTTGCCTTGTGGCGGTTGTGCCATCCAATTGAATCTGAGCGTTCCCAGGTTCTTTTGCGACAACGAAGCGTGTTCGCGCCGAACATTTTCTGCTACGTTTCCCAACATACTTCGGCCCTATGCCCGTTGTACAGACCGCCTGACCAGTCAGCAGCAGCACGTTGCGTTCGCGGTTGGTGGTGAAGCTGGCTGCCGCTTGTTGAACAATATGAGTATGCCTACTAGTGCCGATACCCTTATCCGATTGGTGCGTGCTGCGTCGGAGCCAGAGGTTGCCACACCCCGTGTTCTAGGCGTTGACGATTGGGCCAAACGGAAAGGGCAAAGCTATGGAACCATTTTGGTTGACCTGGAAAAGCAGGTGGTAGTAGATTTGCTGGACGACCGCTCGGCCGAATCGTTTAGCAACTGGTTGATGGAACACCCTGGCGTTGAAATCATCACCAGGGATAGAGGTGCAGATTATAAGGAAGGAGCAACCAGGGGCACGCCGGAAGCGCTACAGATTGCCGACCGCTTTCATCTCCTGCAAAACATTGCCGATACCCTGAAAAGGATGCTGGCCCAGCGGACCAACGAATTACGACAAGCGGCCAGGCAAGTAGCCGCGGAACAAGAGGAAGCCGTTAACCGCACACCAGAGTTGGACATGATGGTAGCCGTCACGGAAGAAGCGATTCAAGAAACGAAGGCGCCACCAACAGTGCGCCAATTACGTTTTGCGGAGGTGAAAGAATACCAACGGCAGGGATGGAGTCAACGGGCTGTGGCGGCGCATTTGAATCTCGACCGTCGCACTGTCAGCAAGTATTTTGCCCTGGACAGTTGCCCGGAACGGCCGTCTGTGCCCCAGTCAACACCGAAGGTCATGCCTTATCTGGCTTATTTGTCGCGGCGATGGCAGGAAGGGTGTCACAACATCAAGCAGTTGCATGTTGAACTGGAAGGGCAAGGCTTCACCGGACACTATACGGCTGTTTACCGCGCCGTTAAGCGCTTGCTGACGAATGGCAAGATCGTGCTTCCCATACCCCACGTGTCTGTTCCTGTTCCAAACTTGTCTGTGACGCAAGCCGTCTGGCTACTGCTTCATCCTGATGAACGGCTGGAAGAGCGGGATTGCCAGTTGCGTGACAAGCTCTGCGAAATTTGCCAGGAGATAGAAACATCTCGCCAACTGGCTCAATCCTTTTGTGAACTGGTTCGCGAGCGAGCAGCAGAAAAGCTGGATGACTGGCTAAAGAAAGCCAAGGAATCGGGCATCCCAGCCTTCAAGAACTTTGCCATTGGATTACAGCGTGATTATGATGTGGTCAAAGCGGCTTTGACTTACGAATGGAGCAATGGACAGGTGGAAGGTCAGGTCAACCGGCTCAAATTCATCAAACGTCAGATGTATGGTCGGGCGAAGTTTGACTTGCTGCGAAAGCGGGTTTTAGGGATGCCAGCGCCTGCTTGATACGGCCGTTTCACACAAAGTGCGGGAGACCCTTGGTGCATATGCCTGGTACATTATAGGCCGCATACTGACACCAAACGGCGATTGATGGTGGCGGGGTTCATCCCGCCATCGGCCTGCGCCAGCACAAAGTTGTCAATGTCGGTGAGTGTGATTGCGGTTGGCGGCCGGTTGCCGACAATGCGGGCAAATTGCTGCAAGTCGCTGCGATAATCCTGCCAGGTGTGGGCATGGGGGCTGCGGCGGCGTACCCAGTTGACAAAGCGTTCAATTTCATCGAACATGATGTGCCTCCTATTGAGTAGAGATGGTTAGGTGAGATGAACCATTCTACTCTTAGGAGGTCTCATGCCGCCCAGGAGTTTACGAATTTGTGGTTAATATAAGTGG
>CALFEW010000231.1 GCA_937958365.1 uncultured Chloroflexota bacterium
TGGCAAGTTTGCCAGGGTGCAGGGAGATTTGCCGCTGGCGCAAACCTGCCACGAGCAGGCGTTGGCCATTCAGGAGAGCCTGGGTGATGAATTGGGGATGTGTCGCTCGTTGGAGAATCTGGCGATTTTGGCGGGCACGAAGGGGGATTACGGCCGTGCCCGCGACTTGTTGGAGCAAACGCTGGCGATTGACCGGCGCAATGGCGAAACGCGCCCGGTGATTTCCACGCTGAACAACCTGGCGATTGTGCTGCGCCGCCTGGGCGACCTGGCCGGGGCGGAACGATTATACCTGGAGGGCACGCAGTTGTGCCGCAAAGCCAATAACCTGAGTTCGCTTAGTTATACGCTGCATGGCCTGGGGGAAGTGAACGTGGAACGCGGCGATCCGCAGGCCGGAATGGCTTATTATCGGGAGAGCATCAGTCTGCGTTATCAGTTGGGCGACCGGCCGGAGTTGGCGATTTCGTTGGGAGCCATTGGCATTGCCCGTATGTATTTGGGGGATGCGGCCGAAGCGGCGCGTCTATTTGCCGCCAGCGAACGCTTGCGCCAGGAGTTGGGCATTACGCCGGCGGCCAGCTATCAGGCGGAAGCCGAGGCGAAAATCGGCCATGCGCGGGCTTTGCTGGGTGAAGAGGCGTTTGCGCGGGTTTGGCAGGAGGGTTGGGCGCTGTCGTTGGCGGAGGCGGTGGCTTTGGCGGTAAAGCCGTAAGCCGTAAGCCGTAAGCCGTGTTTTGTGCGCCATCCACAGCTTATAGCTAACAGCTTACGGCTTATAGCTCTACAGGTGGGAAACGGCCGTTTTAATCCGCTCCAGCGCCTCCAACAAGATTGAACGGGGGCAGGCCAGATTGAAGCGCTCGAAGCCGGAGCCTTCGACGCCGAACATCTCGCCTTCGTCCAGGAACACCCGCGCCTCGTCGAGGATAAGCTGCTTGCGGCGGGCGCGGTCCAGGCCCAAAGCGCGAAAGTCCACCCAGACCAGATAGGTGCCTTGCGGCTCGATCACCTTCAGTTGTGGCAGGTGTTGGGCGAAATAATCGGCCATGACGCAGTAGTTTTCGTGGATGTAGGCCATCGCCTCGGCCAGCCATTCTTCGCCATGCCGGTAGGCGGCTTCCGTGGCGACAACGCCGAAGACGTTGGCCCCCATCAGCCCGTTGTTGTCGAGTGTTTTGTTAAAGGCGGCCCGCAGCGCCGCGTCGGGGATGAGGATGTTGGAGGTTTTGAGACCGGCCAGGTTGAAGGTTTTGCTGGGCGCGGTGCAGATGATGCTCTTCTGGTTAAATTCTTCGCTGATGGCGGCGAAGGAGGTAAACGTTGAACCGGGGTGGATGAGATCGCAGTGAATTTCGTCGGAGACGACGAGGACGTCGTTGGCGAGGCAGATTTCGCCAAAGCGGGTCAGTTCTTCGCGGCTCCAGACGCGGCCGATGGGGTTGTGGGGACTGCACAGGATAGCCATTTTGACGGCCGGATCGGCGGCTTTGGCGGCCAGGTCATCGAAATCCATGTGGTAACGGCCGTTTTCCAGTACCAGTGAATTAGACACAATCTCTGAACCGTTTTTTTCGATGGCGTGGAAAAAGGGGTAGTAAACCGGCTGTTGTACCAGCACTTTTTCGCCCGGCTGAACGAAGGTGCGCACGAGCAGGTTGAGGGCTGTCACCACGCCAGGGGTAAGGACAAACCAATCACGCTGAACGGAA
>CALFEW010000232.1 GCA_937958365.1 uncultured Chloroflexota bacterium
ACGGAACACGGAACACGGAACACGGAACACGGAACACGGAACACGGAATACGGAACACGGAACACGGCTCCTATCTCCTCAGGTCAATTTGTGTTTCATCACGCGAAACCAGCCGCGCACCTGAATGCCTGCCAGCACAAAACCGGTGACGATGGCCGGGTATTGCTGGCTGTAAAACTTGCGGTAAAACACCTGCATCGCCCGCACCGATTCCTGCGCCACTTTGACGCGCGTCTCTTTAGGCGGGCGGGCAATGTCCGCCGATTCTTTGCGCAGGCCGGAGCTGGCCCCTTTGTAATGCAGCACGGTCACGTGTGGGTAATAGATGATTTTGTAACCGGCCTGATGGATGCGGTAACAAAAGTCAATGTCCTCGCCGTAGAAAAAGTAGGTTTCGTCCCAGCCGCCCAATGCGTCGAACAGCGCCCGCGGCATCAGCATGTAGGAACCGGCAATCACTTCGACGGCGTGGGTCTGGCTGAAGTCGGCGTAAGATTGGAAGTAGCCGTTGAAGCGGGGCCTCTTGGGAAAGAGGCGGCTGAGACCGGAGAAGTGACAGAGGGCGTTCCAGGGGGTGGGAAAGCCGCGATGGTTATCCGGGTCGCGCTGACCGTTGGGGTAGATCAGCCGCACAGTTAGCGCGCCCACGTCTGGATTGTCCTGCATGTAGGCCAGCGGTTGGGCCAGAGCGTCGGCGTCTACGCGGGTGTCGGAGTTGAGAAAGAGGAAGTATTGACCGTGGGCAACGGCCGTGCCCACATTATTGGCCGCGGCAAATCCTTTGTTTACTTCACTCGCCACCAGCCGCACCTGCGGATACTTCTCGCGCACCATCGCCACGCTGCCATCTTTTGAAGCGTTGTCCACGACGATGATTTCCAGCCCGCCTGGCGGCGCTTCGGCCGCCAGCAGCGAACAAAGACAGTCATCCAACAACTGCTTCGTATTGTAAGAGACGATGATGACCGAAAGGTCTAACGGCCGTAAAGGGGGTTGTGTGTTGTTCATAACGGCCGTTAGTTTATCACGTTCTATCACAAACTTGTTCGATGTTACCCGACGCATGGCATATAATTGCCCTGTTGAGCAAACCATCATAGATTGAAGATGACGAGATGCGCGCATTCGGCCATCTTCAATCTGCAATCATCAGGACAAAAATGAAACCCATCTCCCTCTTACAAAACAAGCGCATTCTCCTCGGCGTCACCGGCTCCATTGCCGCTTACAAAAGCGTAGACCTGGCTTCCCAACTCACGCAGGCCGGGGCGTTGGTAGACGTCATCATGACCGAATCGGCGCAGCAGTTCGTGACGCCGCTGGCCTTCCGTTCCGTCACCGGTCGTCCGGTCTACACTTCCATGTGGGACCTGGATGATCATGTGCGCCACGTCGGGCTGGGCGAAGCCGCCGACCTCTACCTCATCGCTCCAGCGACGGCCCACACCATCGCCAAACTGGCCCAGGGCATGGCCGACAATTTGCTGACGGTCACGGCGCTGGCCGCCCGCTGCCCCATCCTGCTGGCCCCGGCGATGGACGGCGGCATGTACGAGCATCCCGCCACCCAGGCCAACATCGCCACCCTGCAACAGCGCGGCGTGGAATTTGTCGGCCCGGCCGCCGGGCGCATGGCTTCCGGCCTGAGCGGATTGGGGCGTATGGTGGAACCACCGGAACTGCTGACTGCGTTGCGACTGGCCCTGGCGCGTTCCGGGCCGTTGGCCGGGCTGCATGTTGTCGTCAGCACCGGCCCGACGCGGGAGGCGCTGGACCCGGTGCGCTTCATCAGCAACCGTTCCACCGGCAAACAAGGACTGGCCGTGGCCCAGGCGGCGCTGGACGCCGGCGCGCGGGTGACGCTGATCGCCGGGCCTATCAGCGAACCGGCCCCGCTGGGCCTGAAGCGCCTGGACGTGGAGACCACGCAGCAAATGGCCGACGCCGTGCTAACGGCCACCGAAGACGCCGACGCCCTGTT
>CALFEW010000233.1 GCA_937958365.1 uncultured Chloroflexota bacterium
AGATGGTCAGGCTCATCAGCAGCGAGCTGAAGCTGTACACTTCCGCGATGATACTGTGCAGCCAAAAAGTCTCCGCCAAACCGACAGCCAACACGGTCAGCCCGGCCAGAATCGAATTACCCTGCAAGACGCGGCATAAGATCAGATAAAAAAGCAGCAAAGCCAGCAGTGACCAGACCAGAGAGGTCACTGAGGCAGCCAGGGCCGGCGGTGCGCCCAGGGCAACGGCCGTTTGGGTGAGCAATGCGCTTAAAATTGTGTAGAGCGGATAACCGGTGTAGTGGACAGTCCCCCAAAGATTGAGCGCCACTTGAATTTCACCGGTATCCAGCAAATAGTCATGACTGCTGCCATTGATGTCTCGTTGGAGCGTCGTGGCATAAATCAGGCCCAAGACAGTGACGGCTAACAGACCGGGGAGCAGCCGGTGGAACGACTGCCGGACGGCCGTAGTGGGTTGCAGGCGCAATGAAGAAGATAGTGGTAATGACGTCATGGAATGAGATTGTAGCCATTGTCGCACCAAATCACTATAATGCCGCGCTGAATTTGTTCAAAATGGCGAGTTCACCAATCCCTACGAACAAGGAGACGTAAACATGTACAGGAGGAAATTAATTGGCCGGTTGATCGGGCCGCTCGCTCTGGCGATGGTCCTGGTCGCCTGCGCGTCGGAGCCACAGACTGTCGAGGTCACCCGCGAGGTGGTTAGCGAAGTCTTGGTCACGACCGAGGTGACGCGGGTCGTGCCGCAGGAAGTTACCGTGGAACTTCCGGTCGAAGTTCAGGTTGAAGTGACCCGCGTGGTGGAAGTAGAAGTACCGGTCACCGTAACGCCCGCTCTGGAAAGCCCGACAGAAACGGCCCCAACGCCAACACCGGTACCACCCACAGCAGCTTCGGCGGCAACGACAACTCCCGTCGAAGGTTCGAGTTACACTGTGCAGCCAGGTGATACGCTGTCAGGCATCGCCGCCAAGACCGGCGTGAGCATAGACGACATCATCACTGCCAACAACCTGAGCGATTCTAACGTGATTTCGGTTGGGCAAGAACTCATCATTCCCGGTTGGTCAGGAGAAGAAACGGCCGTTGCCGCCAATCCCGCCCCAGGACAAACCACCCAACCGGCCAGCGCCAATCTGCTGCCCAACCCTTCCTTTGAAGCGGGTTGGTACTTCTTTGAAGGCGCATCTGAATGGCCGTTGCC
>CALFEW010000234.1 GCA_937958365.1 uncultured Chloroflexota bacterium
CATTCGCAACGATCTCAATTAGCATGTCACTTATTGGCCTAGCTGCGGGATACTTGGTGCCACTTACGCAACTTCAAGAACGTCTTAATAATGTTATTTCGCAAGAGCAGAAGTAACAGAACTCTCTGTGCGCTATGGCGATACTCGAGTGCCGAGGAGTCAAACTGAAGGTGTCCTTAGACAACCGTCTATCGAAATAGAGCCAAAATCAAATGTTCAATCCCAAAAGGAGGTAAATAGTATGGCAAGGTTAATCGTAAATGCATTCTCTGAAGACACTATGGCAGCTCCTGGAAACCGACAACCCAACTACATCATTGTGTCCGTTACAGATGCTAACGGAACGCCGGTCACGGGACTTGTAGTGTCCGACTTTAAAGTGGATCCGATGATCGTTGGGCCTGGTGGCGCATTGGTGAATATCACTGGCGTCACAGCGGGAAGACTTCCCGGCTTCTACCACGTCAATGTGGTGCCTATTAGAACAGAGACCTGGAAGAGCGGTGTTTATATTTTTGCCATTGCTGTTGAGAAGGGGGCAAATAAGGGACAGACGCTGGCAACTGTGCTGATGGATTGAAGCAGTCTACACGATTGCTTACTGGAGTACGAAGAGACCACCTTCGGAGCGGCCGTTTCCTGCCGTCACCGCTGCCAGATGAATTTGGGCGGTCAGATGGGGAAACGGCCGTTTCTGATTCTTTTGTGTTGGCCGTAAGTGATACGCAGGGGCATCTGCTTGATTTACCAGGTCAACAAGGAGGAAAACATGCAAAAAAACTTTCATTTCTACTGCGTCGCTGTTTTGGCCAGAGCGGCTGGCTTCAACCCGGCGGACGCACTGACCATCGCTTACGCGTCGCAATATACGGATAACGCCACGGAGAGCGAACCGATCCGTTTGGCGGGTGACGTCAATTTCGATCCGGTTTGCACGGCCTACGATAAATTGGAGGATTTGGGTCGGGCCGTTTTGAGCTGGTCGGCACAGAAGCGCGTGTACATTCCTTTCCATTTCATTCCACCTCAGCGATTCAACCCTTCCCAAAACGGCTCATTTTCCTTTGTCACCAAACAAGATTCAAAATTTGCCAATTGGCTTTTAAACGAGGCCGCTAAAGAGCCATTGAAAAACAATAAGCATCGCCTGTGTCGCATCGGCATCGCTCTACATATGTTCGCCGACACCTGGGCACACAAGGGTTTTTCGGGGCGTCTAAACCGGGTCGAGAATGATATTGATGGCATCAAGGTTTTTGATCCAGATACCAATCAGTACCAGGCAGTAACACTAGGCGAGCGAATCTTGTTAAACATTCTCCCGGAAATTGGCCACGCTGAAGCTGGTTATTTTCCTGATTTGTCCTATGCAAAATGGCAGTATGCTTATGAACGGCAAAACACTCCTCCAGTGCTACGGGACAACGTCACCGATTATTTACAAGCTGCGGAAAAAATTTACGGCTATCTGAGCCAGGTCAAAAAACAGAATCCGGCGCCCCCTATTCCCCGGGACGCCTTAAAACCTGACTTCCAGCGCTTGTTTGCTTACAGACCGGCGGACTCGCTGGGCCTGAAAGATTTGTTCTCGCGTGCGGCTTATGATGCTTACCATGCGTTTCAGGAAAATGAACGTTGCGAACTATGGCGCATAACGTTCGAGCATCTCTTTGCACCACACGCGCTGATTTATGACAAAGAGGATTGGCGCCGGCAAGCTTTTGCGGGGGATACAAATTGGGATAGTTACACGCCTCAAGAGTGGGCGCAGGGGCCACCTATTACCCCCAGGCCTGATTTCTGGGATTCGCTATGGGTCCATTTTCACCGGGCAGCGCTGCGCCATAGGCACCTTGTGCTGGAAAACCTGCCCTAAAAATAGACGCTGGCTACTCAGGTAGAGGGTTTGGGAAACGGCCGTTCCAAACTCATGGGTT
>CALFEW010000235.1 GCA_937958365.1 uncultured Chloroflexota bacterium
AATGAACGTGGGGTAACGGCCGTGGTGTTGGGTATTATGCAGGATGGTGGACTGCCGCATGTGGGCTGCCGGTGTGGGCGGTGTGCGGCGGCGTTTGCCGATGCGCGACGGGCGGAGTATGCGGCGTGTTTGGGGATTGTGGATGGACGGGGTGGGGCAACGGCCGTTTATCTCCTGGACGCCACGCCGGACATCAAATACCAGCTTAATCTGCTGGCCGATTGGCTGCCGCACCCGCAGCGCCCGGCGCGGCTGCGGCCGCCGGACGCCATCTTTTTGACCCATGCACATATGGGCCACGTCGGCGGGCTGCCGCAGTTAGGGCCGGAGGCGATGGCGGTGCGCGATTTGCCGGTCTACGCGCTGCCGGGAGTGGTGAATTTGCTGCGCGGCAATGATTTGTACCGGCCGCTCAACGCCGGGCTGCGCTGGCGGACGCTGGAACCGCATCGCCCCATCACCCTGGCCGCCGATCTGACCATCACGCCGATTCCCGTGCCGCACCGCGACGAGTGGGGCGTGGGGACACTGGCGTTTCGCGTACAGGGGCCGCAGCGCTCGCTGCTGTATTTGCCGGATATTGACAATTGGGCAGCGTGGCCGGAAGCAGCGCGTGTGTTAGGCGGGGTGGATGTGGCGCTGGTGGATGGCTGCTTTTACAATGTGGCGGAGTTGAACGGCCGTCCACCCGTCGCCCATCCCCTCATCCCCGACACGTTGGCGCGGTTTGCCAACATACCCGGCCAACTCGTCCTCACGCACCTCAATCACACCAACCCGGCGCTGGACGAGGACAGCGCCGCGCGGGTCGAAATTGCCGCCGCCGGGGCGCAACTGGCTTTCACCGGGCAAACATTTAAATTGTGAAGAATGGGACGCGGATTTTCACGGATGTGGCGGATTAACGCGAATATTCTCAAAAAATCCGCGCCCATCCGCTGCATCCGCGTTAATCCGCGTCCCATTCCCCTCCTACAAATCCTCCAGCAGCGCTTCGCCGACGCGCAGGACGGGTTCCCAGCCGCTTTCGTTGTCTTCTACGCTCCACCAGACGGACAGAACATTTTGCACGATGCCCCAGCGCAGCAATCGCGCCCGGTCAATGGACAGTATCTCAGCCAGGATGTCCAGGCGGCGGCGCAGCAGGCGCGGCATGTCGGGGCGGTAGGGGAAGGTCTGGATGGGGTTGTAGAGCAAGGAGGCGGGTTCGTAAGCCGGGTCGCCGATGACGCCTTTGGGATCGATGACCAGCCAGGGCTGGCGTTGGGCGGTGAGGACGTTGTAGTGGTGAAAATCGCCGTGCAGCAGGGTGGGCGTCACTTCATCGGCCAGGAGTTCGGCGCGGAGGGATACGGCCGTATCCACCAATCGCGCCGGAAAGGGGCCGGTCCCGCCGCCAAAATGGGGCCGCAGGCGCAGCAGCGCCGCCGTCCATTGGGTTAGATCGGGGAAGGGGTAATGGGTGGGCGCGGGCTGCCAGAGTTGCTGCATCACCTGGGCGGCAACGGCCGTTGCCGCCTCATCGTCGGGTACGGTGTCCAGGGTGACGCCGGGCAGGACACGCTCCAGCAGGAGAGCGCCCTGCACTTCGTCGGCGGCCAGCAGGCGGCAGACGCCACGGCCGTTGTAGTGGCGCAAAGCAGCCATCTCGGCCAGCAGTTCGGGATTGGGGTAGCCCACCTTCAGGACAACAGGCTCGCCATCGGCGCGGGTGGCGGCGGTGACGTAGTTGTAGGAGAGGGGAAACGGCCGTTCCAGCGTAATCTGCCAGCGTGCGGCGCAGTCGGCCAGGATAGCGGGTAGGCGCGCCAGCCAATCGCGGCCAGATTCGCCGTAGAGTTCAAGCATGTGGGCGGTGAAATCGGGAGGGATGAACATGGGAACAGGGAACAATTAACAATGAACAGTGAACAGTGAACGGATAACGGATAACGGATTACGGATTACGGGTTACGGATTACGAGCTGCAAGACGGGAATATCACGGCCGCCGGTGCGGGTTTTATAGGCGTTGTAGCCGGCGTAGAGGGTAGCGGCTTGGCGGTAGGCGGCGGCTTTGGCGTCGCCGGTGAGTTCAGAGGCGGTGTAGGGCTGGGAACGGCCGTTGACGGCTCCGGTACAGTCGGGGTGCGATTTCAGGTTGTGGTACCAGGCGGGGTGGCTTTTGCCGCCCCAATTGGAAGCGATGATGACCAGACCGTCGTCGTTGGGGATGGCGACCAGGGGCACGGTGCGTGGTTGGCCGGATTTGGCGCCGGTGGTGGTGAGCATGATGATGGGTAGACCGGTGAGCAGGCTAACGGCCGTTTGCCGCCCATCGGTCAGCCGGAAGACATGGCGGTCCAGATGATGGACGCCAAAGGCGAGAAACCGGGACACCGGCCCTAAGGAAGCGACTCGCTGCACGGCGCGCTGCGCCAGGTTGGGATGGTACAAATTTTCGGTCATAGGTTGCCAGATTGTTAGAAGCGACGACCGCTTCGATTTAGGATTTAGCTTGCCGGGCGATTCATAGAGAGAAATTCGTAGTAACGGCCGTTAACCTCCTGCATGTACACTTTACCCGCTAAAAAACCGGCCTGTCTGTACACGCGAATGGCCCGTTGGTTAAACGTAGCCACTTTCAGGCGAAATATCTTGGGCTGGAAACGCTGCCGGGCAAATTCCAGACCGGCGTTCACAAACGCCAGCCCTAACCCTTGCCCAGTGTACTCTGGAGCCAGCCCCAGGCCAATCTCCACCGCGTCTTCGCTGCGCCCAAAGATGAAATAACCCAGCAATGCTTGATCCGCGTCCAACACGGCAAAAAAGGTTTCCGGCCAGCTTTCCGGGTCCAACAATTCTTCCAGGTCTTCAGGGTCCTGGTCAGCGTCGTAAAAGCGGTACTCACCCTCGTAATGCCAGCCGGCGATAACCTGGGCGAATACGGCCGTCATGGGCGTAATGTGGTAATCCATGCGCAAATTTACCAGCAAAGAGGCGGAGAGAAAAGAGGTTTCCTCTAGCTCAACGATGCGTGCGCGGCCGTTTGGGCTTCACTCCACCACGATAACTGGGCGCTTCTAACAAGAAAAACGTACAGCGGCTGCCATCCAGCATTCGCGTTGCCAGGCGCGGGTCAATTTCGTCCACCGGCGTCGCGGTGGTGATGACGGTGGGCAGGCGGGCCGCGTAGCGGTAATTGAACAACTGGTAGAGCTTTTCTCGCGCCCAGGCGGTGGCGCTTTCCGTGCCCAAATCGTCCAAAACCAGCAGCGGCGCTTTTTTGATTTCGTCGAACCGCTTATCCAGGCGCACGCCGCTGGCCGGGTTAAACGTCGCCCGCAGGTGATCGAGCAAATCGGGCACGACGATGAACAACACCGGCTGCCCTTGTTTGGCGACGTAATTGGCGATGGCTGCCGCCAGGTGGGTTTTGCCGTTGCCATAGGCGACGCTGTTGAGTACCAGCCAATCGGCTGGCTGTTCGGCAAATTCGTGCGCCGTCTCGAAGGCGCGGCGCAGGTTTTCGGCCTGGGCGCGGGGCAGTTCGCGCTCGCGCAGGTCGAAGCGCTCAAAAATCTGGTCGCTGTGCAGGCTGAGGGTGGATAGCTCCGACTGTTCCTGATCTACGCCCGTGTGGCGAAAATCGGGCGCGGTGATAGGCACAATACGCACCAGGCTCAAATCCATGATGCGGGAGCGCACGCGAATTTCGATGGATTCTAGCTCCTCGTTGGTGGTGATGATGGTAGCCAGGCGGGCGTTGTAGCGATGGTTGAAAATCTGGTACAGCTTTTCTTGCGCCCATTCCGTGTTGCTCTGCGTGCCCAAATCGTCCAGGATGAGCAGGGGGGCATTACGCACCTGGTCAAAGCGCTGATCGTAGCTGGTATCGGAGGCAGGGCTGTAGGTGGAACGCAAATGGTCGAGTAAATCTGGTGTGTTGACAAACAAGACGGGGTGGCCCATGCTCAGGCGGTGGTTGGCAACGGCCGCTGCCAGATGGGTTTTGCCGCAGCCGTAGCCGCCTTTGAGGAGCAGCCAGCCTTGTGGGTTTTTGGCATAATCCAGCGCGGTGTCGTAGGCCATGCGCAAGTTGCGCTGTTTGTCGGGGGTTAATCCATGCCCGTCAGGCAGGAAGGTGTCGAAAGTGCATTCTTGTAACATGCCAATCTGGCTGAGGCGCAGCAGGGTAGACTGGCGGGCCATTTCTTCTTCGGCGGCGCGGCAGGCGCAGACGACGGCGCGGCCAAAACCGGGATGGGTAGCGGGCACGTTGGGCACGATGTAGCCCAGGCCACCGCAAAAGGGACAATCTGGCTTGCCCAGGCCGGGCTGTTCCAGGCCGGATACGGCCGTATCAGCGTTTGATGATGTCGCGATATTCATCTGGGATTTGTTTGCGTAGCTCTTTCTGAGTATCTCGGCGGCCTGTTCCATCTAGTTTTCCTTCTTGTCGCCATCGTTCGAGTATGGTGAGGATGTAGCGCCATTTGCGCACGTTATTTTCGACGGCGAGTTCAATCGCTTCTTCCACCCAGCGTGGGGGGTAGGTTTGTTCGGCGTCCCGCAGTTCTTCGGCGATGATGGGGGTGAGGGGGCCGATGTTTTGTTCGTACAGGACAAAGATGTTGGGTCGTTCGACCAGCAGGGTGATGGGCGCGTCTTCGTCGGGGTTGGGCCGCCATTCGCCACGGGTGATGCCGGTAACGGCCGTGCGCCCCTTCTCCGTGTTTAGAAAATATAAGTCCATCTTGCCATCGGCGCTTTCGACGTTGACGTGCAGGAACGTGCCGCGCGCCACAGCGCGTTCGATGCCATCGAGCAGCGCCTCGGAGGCCAACTTGAGGGTAGGGCCGAGGCCTTTCACAAATTCGGTGTCGTTGAGGAAGTCGGCCAGGCGCAGGTAACGGACCTGACCTTCGCGCTGGGCCAACGCCCAAAAGGCGTAGATCGTCACCTTTAGCTCGGCCATGTTGTCTATGATGGGCAGCAAATCGCTAAAAAAAAGATTGGGCACCTGGGTCAGGCGCATTTTACCATCTGGGAAGCCGGGGAAACCTTTCATAATTGTCAATTGTTAATGGTCAATGGTTAATTGTCAACCGTTGGCAATTGACCATTGACCATTGGCTATTGGGTGGCGGAGCCACAC
>CALFEW010000236.1 GCA_937958365.1 uncultured Chloroflexota bacterium
CAAGCAAAAAAGGTCCCAATTTTTAACATGAACTCCCTTCTTTTTCTCTCATAATACTTCTTCTTGAACTGTGGTATACTTTTCCCGTTATTCGTCAGCAGTCATTAACTCATCGGAAAATGCTGCTGGCAAACACCTAATCTTTAGCAAATTTTTGTTTTGAATCATCCCCGTGGTTGCCCGACCAAAACTGGCCGGGCATTTTTGTGACAACAGAATGGCTCCTGAATGTTATGCGTTGGGTAGAGTCACCTGTTGACAAGGGCAGCGGCGCACAGCCCGCAAGGGCGCGCCGCCCGACGGACGCATCAAAACGCAATCAGGAGCAACATGACAAACGAGTTTTCTTCTTTGAACCTGCATCCGCAGTTGATGCAGGCTGTATCTGATCTGGGTTTTACGACCCCCACCCCCATCCAATCCGCTGTTATTCCTTTGATGGTTGCCGGGCACGACGTGATCGGCCAGGCTCAAACCGGAACCGGTAAAACGGCCGCTTTTGGTCTGCCGATCTTACAAAGCCTGGAACCGAATCACCCCCACGTACAAAGCCTGATCGTCACGCCGACGCGAGAGTTGGCCTTGCAGGTCGCCCAGGCGATTGAGGAATACGGCCGTCACCAAAACGTGCGCGTGCTGGCAGTTTACGGCGGCGCGGCCTATGGTCCGCAAATCTACGAACTCAAGCGCGGTGTGGATGTCGTCGTGGGCACGCCCGGCCGTCTGATTGACCACATTCAGCGCGGCCGACTGAATCTGGAAGCGGTGCGCACCGTCGTCCTGGACGAAGCCGACGAGATGCTGAGCATGGGCTTCATTGAGGACATCGAGGCGATTTTGCAGGCTACTCCCCCCACCCGGCAGACGGCGCTCTTCTCGGCCACCATGCCCGGCCCCATCCGGCAGCTCGCCCAAAAATATTTGCGCAACCCGCAAACCGTCGCCATTAAGAGCCAGCAGATGACGGTGGCAGCCATTGAGCAGCGCTATTATCTGGTGAATGAAGCGGACAAACTGGCGGCGCTGACTCGCTTGTTTGAGGTGGAACCTATTACCAGCGCCCTGATTTTTGCCCGCACCCGTCTGGGGACCGGTGAGTTGGCCAATGAATTGACGGTACGTGGCTTCCCGTCTGAAGCCTTGAATGGCGACCTGAGCCAGGACGCCCGCGAGCAGACGTTGAACCGCTTCCGCCAGGGACAGATCAAGGTGTTGGTAGCCACAGACGTGGCGGCGCGCGGCCTGGACATTGACGACATTTCGCACGTGTTTAACTTCGATTTGCCCAGCGACCCGGAGATTTATGTGCATCGCGTGGGGCGCACCGGCCGCGCCGGCAAGACGGGTATTGCGCTTTCGCTGGTGACGCCGGCAGAACAGTTCCGGCTGCACAAGATTGAATCGTTTGCCAAGCAGAAGATTGCGCGGGCTAATTTGCCTACGCCGGAAGAGATTCACCAACTGCGTGAAGCGCAATTGGTGGAGCGCATGATGGTCTGGCTGCGCCGCGACCGCTGCGTGCGCGAGAAGGAAATGGTGGCCGATTTGATGGAAGCGGGCTTCGACCCCATCGTCATTGCGGCGTCGGCGCTGAAGCTGGCCCGCGCGGAAGAGAAGCAGCGTCCTATCGCGCCGGTGAGCGAGGTGCGGGAACACCAACCGCGCGATTTCCAGAGAGGGAAACGCGGCGGACGGCTGCCGGAAAACGGCCGTTCCTCCCATCCCACTCCCCGTCACCCACAGGCGCAAGAGAAAGGCATGGTACGCCTCAGCCTCAGCGCCGGTAAGCTGGATGGCGTTCGTCCGGGTGATATTGTTGGCACCATTGCTTTCCACGCCAACATACCCGGCCGGGTGATCGGGGCTATTCGCATTCAAGACAAACAAACCTTTGTAGATGTGCCGGAGCAGTACGTGGCCCAGGTGTTGGAGAAACGGGACAATTACCAGATAAACAGGCAAGGCGTCCGTGTAGAGCTTGCCTGACGGTGGGGTAATCCTGCTGAACTTGCGACTAAAATGTCACGAGGTTTACCCCAAAACCTCGTGACATTTTTTAAAAAGCTCGTGAGATTTTCTGAAAATCTCACGAGCTTTTTGGTGAAACCTCGTGAGACATCGGAGGACCTCAGCACTCCTTTTGACAGGGATGACGGGTGAGATTGGTCCAATCTACACGGGTTCGGGGCTGGTTCCTTTGCTGCCGCCCAGGGCGGTCAGTACGCGGTACGCCGTCAAGAAGAAGACAAGCAGCCCGGTGACCAGGTAGACAATCTCCAAAGCCTGTGTGTCTGTACCGGCAAACCAACTATGCAGGAGGGCGGTAACAAAGCCGATATAGGCAAGATAGTGGATGGCGTGGAAGGTTTTATAGGTGATGCGGCTGCGTATGTAAAAGGTGAGGGTGGTGATGACCATCAGGTACATGCCGATGATGCCTATGCCGACCCAGAACGGGCTGTAAGGTCCGGTGAAGGGGATGAACAGGTTGATGACCGAATAATCCATAAAGCCGGAGAAGAGCAGCAAGATGGCGTGCAGGGCGGTTAAGGCGATGGCGTTCCAGGAAAGATAGTTGTGCATCGCCAGGGAAAGCTGGCCGGGCACGATGTCTTTGAGCAGCTTGCTGCTGACTATTAGCCCCCAGATGGTGGAGGCGGCCAGGAATAAATAGGCCACTGTGCCGCTAGAGCGGACCAGATACCAGATGGTTTCGTCGTTTAGTAGTGCGGACATGATTTTGCTCCTTGGGTATGACGGGGGTTGGATTGAACCAATCTCCCAGATTGGTCCAATCTAATCGCGGGCTGTTGTTTTAGACGATTGCCAGGCTTTCGGCCAGGGCTTCATAGCTGATGAACGGTTCGAGCGCCGGTGTCAAAGTCAGGCTGCCGGTCTGATCGACCAGGGCGGCGGCCAGGTTTCTGGCGCTGAGATGCTCTTGGGCGGCGTGGCTTCCGGCCACCAGCGCGGCTGTAGCCCAGGCTTCGGCGCGCACGGCCGTTTTCGCCAAAACCGTTACCGTGAGCAGGTCAGTGTCGGCGGGAAGGCCGGTGCGCGGGTCTATGAGATGATGGGCGGCACGGCCGTTTTGCTGCCAGCGCCGATAATCAATGCCCGATGTCGCCATCGTGCCTTCCACCAGCCACAGTGGGAAAAGTTCCTCGCGGGCTTCGTGGGGGTCGGCAAACGGCGCAAGGACGGCGACCGGCCAGCCCGGCCAGCCGGTAGGCGCAGCGCCAGCGGTTAAGTCGCCGCTGGCGTCCACCAGGCAAGGCCCCCAATCGGTCAGAAAATCTACCACTTGCTGCGCGACGTACCCTTTGGCGATGCCGCCCAAATCCAGCCGGACGCCGGGCGGCAGCCAGATGGCCTGTCCATCGGGATTCAGGCCGACTGTCTGCCACTGACCGGAAAGGTTGACGGCCGTTGCCGCGTCATTCACGCCATCCCAGGTTGCCATCGCCGCAAAAGAGCGTCTGTAACCGGCCGCTTCCAGCGGGGATAGCAGCGTCGGGTCGAAGAGGCCGTCGGTTTCGCGGGCCATGAAGAGGGCTTGGGTCACGACGTTCCAGCTCATTTCGGAAACGGTCGTCCAGACGCCGGGTTGGGCGTTGAGCTGCGACAGCTCGCTGTTGGCGTCGAAGCGGCTCAGGCGACGCTCGGCGCGGCTGAACAGGGCTTCGGCTTCTTGCAGCAGTTTGGCGGCCCTGGCGGCGTCGGGCAGTTCCAGCCAGACAGCCATCTGGCAGCCCATCGCCCGAAACGGCCGTGTATGCCAGGTCTCAGGATAAGTTGGCTGATTCATGCGCTTACCCGGAGGAACGGCCGTTGGCGACAGCCACCTGACGGAACGTGGGCGCGGCAACGGTGGGAATGGCTTCCAGGTTCAGGTCCAGGCTTTCAGGAACCACAACTTCGAGGGCAGTGGTTGTTCCTGTAGCGCTGGTGGTGGTTGTATTTGTAACCACAGGCGTTGACGTGGTGGTAGTAGCCGCCGCTGCGCCTGCCTGGTTGCCCAGCAGTCCAGCGCCGATCAGGGTAGCTACCAGGCCGCCGGCGGCCAGCGCCACTTTCAATTTCAGTAAATTTGGGTCTGTTTTAGATGTTTTAGTAGTCATGGTGTTACCTTTTGTCTTGTTGGTTAGGTGGTTTTCCGGGTATAGCGGAACCGGAATTGGAGATTTGGGACCAGAGACTGGTTCAATCTTCAGGCGTCAACGCCGTAAGGATACCGCGGCTACAAGAGAAGATTTGCCAAGATGATTTTACAGAGCATGAACCATGCCCAGCATCCTTAATGGTTATGGCCGCCATGAGAGTGCGGCTGAACGGCGAAGCCAAACAGGCCGGAGCCTGCCGTACTTTCACCCGAAAGCCCGCCGCCTACAGCCAGGCTGCCAGTTTGCGCCGACAGTTCGGTGATGGTCTGGTTGGCGATTTCGATCTGACGCTGATATTCGGCTTCGCGCTCTTGCATCGTTTCTACGGCCGTGCGTAGTTCTGTGTTTTGTGCCTGCAATGCTTCGATTTGTGCCTG
>CALFEW010000237.1 GCA_937958365.1 uncultured Chloroflexota bacterium
CGACAGGCGCAGCAGGCTGATGAGGCGCTGGAATTTTTCCAGGCTGGTGGGGTTGCAGATGATGTGTTCTTTGTGGGTAATGTCGAAAAATTTCCAGGTTTCCATGATTTTCCTTTGGGGAGATTGGAGATTCGCTCAATCTCTAATCTCTAATCTCAATTGCCAGTAAGCTTTTCCATCAGTTGGCTGTAGCTTTTGATGCGCCAGGGGTGGATGTGACCAGCGGCCACGGCCGTTTGCACCGCGCAGCCCGGTTCGTGGTTGTGGGTGCAATCACTGAAGCGACATTGTACGGCAAATTCGGCCAGGTCGGGATAAAAATTGATCAATTCGCTGGCGTGCAGGCCGATGAGGCCAAAGTCGCGGATGCCGGGTGTGTCCACCACGTGGCCCGCGCCGCTGAGTGGCAGCATGACAGCCTGCGTGGTGGTGTGGCGGCCTTCGCGTCGCTTTTCGCTGACGGTTTGGGTTTTCAGGTTCAGGTTTGGGTCCAGCGCCGAGAGCAAAGTAGATTTGCCCACGCCGGACAGCCCGGCCAGGACGGTGGATTTGCCATGCAGCGCCTGCCCTAACGCATCCAGGCCATAGCCGGTGGCGGCGCTGGTAAGAATGACGGTGTGACCGAGCTGCCGGTAGATGGATACGGCCGTGCGCACATCTTCCACGCTTGCCGCCAAATCCACCTTGTTGATGCAGAGAACGGCCGTTAGATTATTCCGCGCCGCACCGATCAGGTATTCGTCCACCAGCCGGGGCCAGAAGTGCGGCTCCAGCCACGAGGCGACGATCAGCACCTGATCCACATTGGCGGCCAGAATTTGCTTCAGATGGGTGTCGAAGCTGTCGGCGCGGGCCAGGGCGCTGCGGCGCGGCAGCACTTCTTGCACCAGCCCATGCCCTGCTTCCTGCGGGCTAACCAGCACCCGGTCGCCCACAGCCACGACGTTGGTGTAACCCGTGCCCTCGGCGATGAGCGCGCCGCGCCAGTCGCAAACCAGTACTTCGTCGTCCAGCGCCACGCGGCACAACCCGCGGCTGACCTCGATGACCAGTCCCAAGGCGTGCGGGCTGGCGGCGGCCAGGCGAGTCCAAAGGGATTCGTCGAATGCGGCGGCAACGGCCGTTGCCGATTGTTGTTCCACGCGGCTGCGCCGGTCGGCTTCGTCGCGGGGCATGATGCGACGGTCGGCGACCAGGCCCAGTTCGTTGGGTTCCAGCGGCTGCCAGTCGGTGCGGTGTTTTTCCTGGTTAACGGCCGTGTTGTGGCGCACCGTTTTCTTCTGCGATTTCACTGTGTCGTGTTGTTCTTGAAGCTGTCGTTTGAGTTGCTTCTTTCGTTTTTTCGTTTTGTTGGTCAAAGAATGCTCCAGTCTTTAATCTCCATCTTCGCCCATGCACCAGCCAATCAACCGGCGCACGAAGTCGGCCGTGGGGTAGGGTTTGCTGTCGTGTTTCCAGCGCGGCACGGCGATTTCTTTAGCGCCGGGCTGGCGAGGAAACTGCGGCCCTTCGACGCGCAGCCGGGCGTGTGGTTCGCCGGGTTGGGGCAGCCGATAATGGACGATGAACTGTTTGTTGCTGCTGATGATGTGCAGCACGCGCACTTTGCCCGTCTCGACGAAACCCTGTTCGGGAATCCAGGCATCCAGCTCATTCACATCCCAGAGATACTGCCGTCCTTTGTAATTGACTTTGCGTAATCCTTTTTTGCTAACTGCCATTGTTACCTTTTGGGGAAATTTGTTTGTTGGTCAGGTTGGCTGGTTGGTCAGGTTGTGAACCAACCAACCAGCCAGCCAACTACTCGCCATTGATTTCGCCATGCCATAGCCGCTGCATCTCCGACGAGGTGGCGAGCAGGTGGTCTAATGTGCCCTGGGCTTCGATACGGCCGTTCTTCATCACCACAATCTGGTCTGCCTGCTGCAACGCCAGCCGCCGGTGGGAAACCACGAGACAAGTGATTTCGGATGTTTGATTTCGGATTTCGGACGGCGCTTCATTCCGTAATCCGCAATCCGCAATCCGCAATCTCTCCCATAGCTGCTGTTCCGTCTCCACGTCCAGGGCGCTGGAGAGGTCGTCGAAGACGAGCAGGTCGGCGGGGCGGGCCAACATGCGGGCGGCGGCGGCGCGCTGCACCTGCCCGCCGGACAACCGCACGCCCCGCGGCCCGACGACGGTGTCCAGCCCGCTTTCCAGTTGGGCGATGTCGGGGGTGAGAACGGCCGTTTCCACCACCCGCATCATGTCCACTGCACTTTCCGGCACACCGAGCAGAATATTGCTGCGCAGCGACTCGCTGAACAGGCGCGGCGTTTGCGGCGTGTAGGCGCTGCGCGGCGGCGTGAAAAAGGTCGCCGGATCGGTCACCAATTCGCCATTCCACCAAATCTCGCCGCTGTCTTGGGGCAGCAGCCCCAGCAGCACCCGCAGCAGCGTCGTCTTGCCCGACCCGATGCGCCCGGTGATGACGGTGAAGGAGCCGCGGGGGATGGTGAGGGAGATGGTGTGGATGCCGTAGTCCGTGTTCCGTAGTCCGTGTTCCGTGTTTCGTAATCCGTGTTCCGTGTTCTGTGTTTTGGTTGACGGATTACGGCTGACGGAATACGGATAACGGTAGGAAAGGTTTTTCACTTCCAGCAGTTGCAAGGGAGCAACGGCCGTTCCCCTCTCCGCCTCCGTGCCTCCGTGGTGCAGTCCATCTTCATGCAACTCCCCGTGCGCCACCAGGCTTTCCGGTGGGGCGTCCGGGGTGATGGCTTGCAGCCGGTCCAGCACCACCCGCTGCTGCGCAATTTCTGAGATGTAACTGCCGATGGTTGCCGGGAAGCGGCTGACGAAGAAGAGATAGCTGCTAAACAGGACAAAATCACCTACGGTAAAGCTGCCCTGCGACAGACCGATGCCGGCCATCACCACCATCAAAGCCACGGCCACGTCGCCCATGTTGTCGGAGATGGATTGGAAGAGGGCGTAAAAGACGCCGTAGCGCACGCTGGCGCGGCGGCGCGTTTCGTTTAACTCGTCGAAGTAGGCCATTGTACCCGCTTCGGCGTCGGCGATTTTGAGGGCCTGAATGGCCCCGAAGGTTTCGCCCAGGAAGCCGGTGACGCGGCTGGCGGCGGCGCGGCTGGCGCGGTCGTAGCGGAGAAAGCGCTGCCAGGCGAAGCGGTTGAGAAAGAACACGCCGATGAGGGGGAGGAGGGCAACGGCCGTGATCCCCGGCGCAATGCGGAACATAATCACCAGGGCAAACAGCGTGAACAGCCCATGCCCCACCAGTTCAGGAATCCAGGTGGGGAAATCAGCGAAGTCGGCCAGGTCGTTGTTCAGGCGGTTCATGGCGTCGCCGGTGGAGACGGGCAGCGGCGCAGCGCCCGGTTTGCGCAGCACGTTGGCGGTGATGTTCTGGCGCATGAGCGATTGCCCGGCCATGCGCACTTTGGCGCTGGCCCAATGCCCGGTTGTATCAGCCCCCAGGCGAATCGCCTCGGTGATGACCAGCAGCGCCAGGAGCAGGTAGATGGGGGTGGCGGTGGCTGCCTCGCCGGTCAGTTGGTCGTAGACCGATTTTTCTAGCCAGCCGGGAACCAATCGCGTGACAAAGGCATAGCTGATGCTCATCACCGCCAGCACAAATGCCCACGGCCGAAAGCGAATCAGCGCCCAGGTGCCGCGCCGGATGGAAAGTTGGGTTGGGTTCGTTTCGTTCATAGTTTTTTCCTCCTACGCCAGCACCTCTTCCAACCCCGTTTGCAGCAGCCGGTAGAAGCGCGAATCGGGCGTGTGGGCCAGGAGGATGCGCGGGCCGTTTTCCAGGATACGGCCGTTTTCCAATATCAGAATGTCGTCGGCGCGTTGTACGGTTTGCAGGCGGTGAGCGATGATGATGGCGGTACGGCCAGCCAGCAGCCGGTCAATCGCCCGCTCCAACAACTGTTCCGTCGCCGGGTCCAGCCGCGAAGATGCCTCGTCCAGAATCACCAGTTTGGGGTCGCGCAGGAAGACCCGCGTGAAGGCCAGCAGTTGCGCCTGCCCGGCCGACAAGCCCTGCCCGCCCGGTTGCAACATCGTGTCCAGACCATCGGGCAGCGCGTGCAGCCAGTCGCCCAGACCGAGCGTTGCCACGGCGGCGATGATGTCAGCGTCGGCAATGGGCGGGCGCGTGCGGTCGAAGCGGCGGAACAGGGTCAGGTTGTCGCGCACGGTCGCCTCGAACAACTGCACGTCCTGCGTCACCATGCCCACGTGCTGGCGCAAATCGCTCAACCCTACGGCGCGCACGTCACAATCGTTCAGGGTGATGGTTCCGGCGTCTACATCGTACAGGCGAAAAAGCAGGCGCGTCAGCGTTGTCTTGCCGCTGCCCGTCCGCCCCAGAATGCCCAGGACTTTGCCGGGTTCGAGGTGGAAGGTGATGTCGTTCAGGACGTAAGCCGTGTTCCGTAACCCGTATTCCGTGTTTCGTGTTTCGTGTTCTGTGCTGAGTAAGTCATCATTCGACTCACGGTTTACGGACAACGGATTACGGTTTACGG
>CALFEW010000238.1 GCA_937958365.1 uncultured Chloroflexota bacterium
TCCTACCCATGCCGCCGCATAAACGATTCAATCCGGTTCAGCGCCTCTTCAATCTTCTCAAACGACTGCGCGTAGGCGGCGCGCACAAAACCATTGCCGCTCTCGCCAAATGCCTCGCCGGGGATGACGGCCACCTCTTCCTCGGCCAACAGTTTGTTGGCGAAATCGTCGCTGCTCATGCCGCTGCGGGCCACGGAGGGGAAGGCGTAAAACGCCCCCTTCGGCTCGAAGCAGTCCAGACCCAGGGTGTTGAAGCCGTCCACAATCAACCGCCGCCGCCGGTCGTATTCGGCGCGCATGGCGGCGACGTGGGCGTCGCCTTGC
Organism: uncultured Chloroflexota bacterium; assembly: GCA_937958365.1. Lineage (GTDB taxonomy): Bacteria > Chloroflexota > Anaerolineae > Promineifilales > Promineifilaceae > Leptovillus. The sequence goes on from CALFEW010000238.1 coordinate 325, forward strand.
TCCAGGGCGACCAGGGCCGCCGCCTGCCCGGTGGTGGGGGCGGACATGATGGTGTATTGGTGGACTTTGCGCATGGCGGCCAGCAGGTCAGGATCGCCGCACACGTAGCCGATGCGCCAGCCGGTCATGGCGTAATCTTTGCTGAAGCCGCCCATGAGAATGGTGCGCTCTTTCATGCCGGGCAGGGCAGGCACGCAGGTGTGCGGCACGCCATAAACGAGTTGGTCGTAGATTTCGTCGGACAGGACCAGCAGATCGTGCTCTTCGGCAACGGCCGTAATCTCCAACATGCGCTCGCGGGTCATGACGGCGCCGGTGGGGTTGTTGGGGTAGCCGAGCAGGATGGCCTTCGTTTTGTCGGTGATGCGCGCCTCGATGTCTTCGGCCGTCACCTGGAATTGGTGCTGCACGTAGGTGGGCACGGTGACGGGCACGCCGCCGGCGAAGGTGACTTCGGGCGCGTAGGCGACGAAGCAGGGTTCGGGAATGATCACTTCGTCGCCGGGGTCGAGAACGGCCGTCATCGCCAGATATAGCGCCTCACTCACGCCCACCGTAATCAGAATCTCCAGTTCGGCGTCGTACTGCACGCCATACAGGCGGTGCAAGTGCTGGCTGAGGGCGCGGCGCAGTTCAATCGTGCCGCTGTTGGAGGTGTAGCCGGTCTGCCCCTTTTCCAACGAAGCGATGCCGGCGCGCAGTATGGGGTCCGGCGTGACAAAATCCGGCTCGCCGATGCCTAGCGAAATCACGTCTTTCATGGTGGCGACGATGTCGAAAAATTTACGAATGCCCGATGGCGGGGTTTGCGCGACGCGCTGGGAAATGTATTTGTTCATGTTTGTTCTCCTGTGTCTGGCTGGCGTTGGCTCAACTCCTGGCAATCGGCGATCAAGGTCGCCCAATTTGGCGCCTCGAAACCGATGCCCAAAGCAGGCTGACGGTTCTGTTTAATATTAGGTGGTTCATGAAAATGATGGGGAAAGTTGGCGGCCAGGGCTGGATTTTCTGGATGTGGTTGGGGATGATACCAGCGGATTTTTTCGTTCCCCCGATACACAGCATAACTATAGCTCTGAATTTTACCGGCTTTGAAGTCTAACACTTCAAGGACACGTAGTTTTAAGCCATTATGAAAAAGGAGTTCGCCTTCGACGACGGCCGTTAACGAACTGGTGCTGTAAAAACGTAAGGTTGATGAAGCAATCTCCTGATGCTTCTCTGGCAGGCCATAGGCAAGGGTTTCGTATTCAGTGCGCGTTGGAAAGGCCATAAAAAATCGAACCTATTAATTGGCGGCAGAGAGTGTTGGTTCATGGGGTTTGATAGCCAACGGCTTGCCTTTTGCTTTGGACTCTAACTGCTTTAAGCGTTCACTGGACAAAGCTTGCAGCGCTTTTTCCCGGTCGAGTTTTATCTGATAAAAACCAGCCCATAAGGTGAAGTCTTCCAGATTTTCGCCATCATCCAGGTTGCCTTGCTGGTAAAGCTGATAAAAGTCGGCCGAACTGAGCCAATAGCGACCTTCAAAACGGCGCGTGGTTTCATCAGCGGTGCGCAGGTCATCTAAAATTTCGGTAATCGTAATTTCGTTCATGGTTTTTCCTCGGCGGGTTGTCTCACCCTCCGAAAAGGGTCTAACCCATCTCGGCCACAGAATCATCACCGATAAAAAAGCTGGCCGCCCTTCCCGTTATTTTAGCACGTTCTCCCACCAGCGCGCCGTCGAGGATGCAATTCTCCACCTGCGCGTCGGCGGCGATGATGCTGTGGCGCACGATGGCGCTTTTGATGACCGCCCCGGCGTAGACGCTGGCGTAAGGGCCGACCACGGCCGCTTCTACATACGCATCCTCATCAATAAACACCGGCGGCAGGACGGTGAAGTCTTCGGCGTAGCTGCGCTCGATGGCGTCTGGGGTGACGCCATAACCCAGGCCGAGCAGCCGCTGGTTGGCGTGCAGCAGGGCTTCGGGGGTGTGGGTTTCCAGCCAGAGTTGGGCGGGGACGGTTGTGACGGCCGTTCCTCCCTCTCGCATCTCCTGGCAAATATCGTGCAGGGTGGCGGTCGGGTCGAGGGATGCGAGGGTTTGGTGGAGGATACGGCCGTTTCTGAACCAGGCAATGGTGGCGGTGGAGGAAGGGGAAACGGCCGTTTCCGGCGGCGTTAACTGCACCACATCTGCGCCCATCCTGGCCAGTTTGTCAAAGGCGGCTTCGGCTATTACCAAACCGGCCACCACCAGCACTGCTTTTTCGTCCAGATGTTCGTGGCAAAGAGCCAGGGCCTGCGCCTGACCTTCTTCGGCAGGCTGGGACACAAAATGTGC